>NZ_CAMUDP010000009.1:0-72270 GCF_947087635.1 Anaerococcus tetradius | reverse complement strand
CTTCCGCCTGGACCTGGTTGTGGGCTTGGAGTTGGTGTTTCTCCGCCACTTCCGCCTGGACCTGGTTGTGGGCTTGGAGTTGGTGTTTCTCCACCGCTTCCACCTGGATTTGGATTTGGACATAGGCCACATTCCTTATACTTAGCAAGAATAGTAGTTTTCTTTGTATATTTGTATGGTTGATTTAATTTGAAATCAGAGTTGACTTCTGTTTCATCTTGGCTCATAATCCATTTATCAAAGGCATATCCATCTTGAACCTTCCACCAAGCTTGTGGTATTGTAAGCTCCTTATTAGGATTTACCCAATAGGTTGATTGAGTTCTACTTTCTGCCTTTTCCCCTGTATCAACTATAACCTTCACATAAGAATCTGGAACATTTTTTGGTTTTTCTGTTCCACTTTGAGGAATGATATCTGGATACTCCTCTTCATAGGAAGCGGTAATAGTAGTTTCATTTGCAGTAAACTGTTTACCATCACTAAGCTTGTATTCTTCATTTCCTATTTGCCATTTTTTGAATACATAATTGCCACTTCCACTAGGATTTACTATAGGAAGGTTGACAACTTTAGCTGGATTTACCCAGAAAGTCCTCTTAAATCTTGTGTTCTCAGTGGCCTTGTCTGTTGTATCTACTATTACTTTGACATAGTTGTCAGGGTGTTTAGCAGATCCATCATGATCTTCTATGATATCAGTTGTTACACTTATAGGAACTTCGACAACAACAGTTTTACCATTTGGATATTTAACCAAAACTTTGGCTGTAACATCTCCACCCTTATCTACATTTGGACTTCCGTCATTAGTATAAGTATAAGTCGTTCCTTTTGGTTGCTTGTCCTTATTTCCTATCAAGTCACCAGCTTCTGGTGTAGTTCCTATTGGAGTTGTAACATTTTTCTTAGGTCTTGGGGCTTCTTGTAAGACTTCAGCCTTTACACTTGTCTTATATAGAGCTGTTATTTCTGTATCTTGGGTGAATGTCCCCTTAATATTTCCATTATCCCAACTAGCTATAGTGCCTTGGGTTGTTTGCCAACCTATAAATTGATAAGTGTATTTTATATTATTTGAATCAGTTTCTTCATCTCCTTCTGGAGTTTCACTAATAGTAACCTCTTTTGTAGGGTTTACAAAATAATATTTAACTTCCTTATCCTTAGCCTTTTCTGTAGGAATAAGCTTAACTGTTACATAGCCTGCTGGTTTATCATTTCTATTTCCATTCTTATCTTTTTTTGGAATTACATCATCAAGCTCTTTGAAGCTAAATGTATATGTTTTATCCTCAGTAATCTTCTCAGCCTTAAATGCATAATCCCAGCTTCCGCCTTTTTCTGTATATCCTTGATTTGGTGTTTTTGTTAGGGCATTTGCTGTTTCTGTTAAGTCTACTTCTACATCAGGTTTTACGTAGTAAACTGTAGTACCTGATAGAGATCCATTAGCATCTGGCTTAAATGTTACTGTGAAGTAGCCAGCTGGTTTATCTGAACCATCCGTTTTTCCTTGAGGAATAATATCAGCTAGTGTTTTATATTCAGCTGTTATCTTTGTATCTTGAGCAAATGTTTGTGTTAATTTTTGATCCCAATCTTTAAACTCATATCCAGTAGATGCTTTAACACTTGGAGCTGAAACTGTTACTTCTTTGTTTGGTTTTACATAGTAAACAGTTTTTCCATCTAATTCCCCATGGTCGCCCTTATCAAATGTTACTGTTAAATACCCTGCTGGTTTGTCTGTTCCATCTGTTTTTTCTTGTGGGATTACATCGCCAAGTTTGTTATAAAGAGCGGTAATTTTGTCGCCATCCTTATATTGAATGGCTTTATTAATGCTTGTGTCCCAACCTACAGAAGTGAAACCAGTGTTTGGTTTTATTTTAGGAGCTTTATCTTCAAGTACAACTGCCTTATTTGGATTTACATAGAAAGTTGTATTTCCTTTTAATTCTCCATTAGCACCCTTGTCGAATGTGACTGTGATATAACCTTCTGGTTTTTCAGATTCGTCATCTTTTGTCTTTGGAATAACATCAGCAATTTCTTCATATTGTGCAATAACTGTAATATCACTTAATATTTCTTTTGTATCAGTAAAATTCCAGCCAGTAAACTTATAACCAGTTTCAGCTTTTGCTGTTGGTTTTTTAATTAGACTATCACCTAATGTTTTAGCTGGGTCAGCTTTTGGATTTACATAGTAGACTGTTTGACCTTTTGTAATTTCTCCGTGGTCGCCTTTTTCAAAAGTTACTGTTACATAGCCTTCTGGTTTGGCATTTTGTTTTCCTTCATCATCAGTTGATGGGATAATGTCGTCAAGCTTTTTAAAGTTTCCTTTAACTGTTGTGTCATCAGTGTACTTTTTAGCTGTTGTTGTATCTTGATCCCAATTTTTAAATTCATAGCCTATTTCAGCTATAGTTTTTGGTTGAGGGACAGTTACATCTTTAGCTGGATTTACATAGTAGACTTTAACTTCACTATCTGCAATTTTTCCACCTGTGGCAGGGTCAATTACAAAAGTTACTGTCTTATAGCCAGCTGGTTGTTGATTTTCTGTGCCATCTGGATTTTTCTTTGGAATAAGATCTTTCAAGCCATTAAAGGAACCTGTAATTGTTGTGTCTTTATCATAAACTGTAAGGATTGTTGCATCCTTATCCCATGCACCAAATTCAAAACCAGTGTTTGCTTTTGTAGCTGGTGGGGTGATTGTAACATGCTCTGTTGGGTTTACATAGAATTTAGCAACGCCAGTAATTGAGCCTTTGTCTTCGTCACCAGTTTTTACAACAAAAGTTACTTCCTTGTAGCCTGCTGGCTTTTCATTAGGAGTTCCATCTTCTTTTTTCTCTGGAATAACATTGTCAAGTTTTGTTGCCTTTGCTGTTACTACAATATCAGTTTCTGCGATTTTAGTTTTATCTTCCTTATCCCACTCTTTAAACTTATAGCCAGTTTCTTCTTTGTATTTTGGTTTTACAAGTTCAGCATTTCCAAGAGTGATACCTGCATTTTTCTTTACATAATAGGCTTTTTCTTCTGTTAGTTCTAGACCCTTATCTGCCTTAAAGCTTACCTTTACATAGCCCTCAGGTCTTGCCATTGGGTCACTTGAACTTGGGTCGTATGGAATTATATCCTTAGCTTCCTCATAAGTCGCTGTGATTGTTGTAGGAGTGGTAAATTTCTTAGCACTTCCTACTGTATAAGTTTCACCAGTTTTAGGATTGCCAATCTTCCATTCTTTAAATGTGAAGTATTGTTTACCCACTGGATTTGTTACTGGAATAGTAACATCTTTTTCAGGATTTACCCAGTAAATCTTATCTGCCTTTGTTTCGTCTGTCGCCTTTTCTGTAGGAACAAATTTTACTTCTACATAGTTTTCTGGAACATTGTCAGGCTTTTCTGTTCCCTCTTGTGGTATTACATCAGAAACATATTGGGCAACAATTTCACTAGCAGTTGTAAATTGTGTTCTTGGTCTATCAGTTAATTTATATTCCTCATTTCCCCTAGTCCACTTTACAAACTTGTTATCCCCAGTACCTTCTGGATTTTCTCCAGGTATTACTACCTTGGCTTTTGGATTTACATAGTAGTAAGTCTTTTGTGGATCTTTAGCCTTAGTTGTTGGATCAACAGTTACTTTTACATAAGAGTCAGGAACATAGTAAGGCTTTTCTGCTAGGGTCTTTGCTTCGTAGATGTTTTTTATAACCTTAATAGGAACATTTACAGTCTTGGTCTTGCCATTTGCGAAAGTTACTTTAGCTGTTAAGCTTTCACTTCTACTTGGTTCTCCTTTAGGATTAGTTTTTTCACTTAGCAAATCATAAAGTTTGTTATTAAGCTCAGTAAGAGTATAGACATTTCCTGTATCTCCCAATATCTCTACCCTATCATTTTCAGCTAATTGGGCTTCACTTCCATCTTCTTTTTTAATCTTGATTTGGTTTTTTATGGTAGACAAATCAGGTATGAAGTTATTTACGAAAGTATCATCTTCTTTGTAGGACTCATTAACGACAAGCTCATGGCTAATTAAATCATTGCTGTCCCAGATAGCATAGAAAGTCTTAGCTTCTTTTATATTTTTTATAGCTTTACTAAAGTCTTCCTTGGAGAGCACAGGCCCATCTTTACTTTCTGACCAACCCATAAAGGTCTCGAGGTCCTTTTTTGGCTCTTCTACTTTATCAGTCAAATCCTTATCGAAGTCGACTTCTTTGACAATCTTTTGCTCTTTACCATCTTCTGTAATAGAATCAAACTTGCCACCATTAGCATCAAAAGTTACAGGCAAGATTTCTGTCATAGTAAGCCTACCACCATTTATGACATCGTATTTTAAATCATATTTGTAGGTCTTATCCTTATAAGAGATTCTATTTTTATCCCTATCAAGAGTATAGGTATCAGTGGAGTCAGGGGCCGGATCTAATACATCGACCTTTGGGGTTTTTTCCAAATCACTTGCCGTATACTCACTATATTCAGCTGGATTTTCAGGATTAGGTTTATCATTTCTTATAATGGTCTTGTCGGTATCATTACTTGGAAAAGGATAGTCTCCATAATTTTCTGGGTCTTTTTCATTACCAGGAAGGAAATAACCTTTTACTTTAGGTCTATCTTTTTCTTTTACTTCTGTATTCCACTTAGAAGTAAACTTAGTTGAAGCTGCCTGTTGGATAGTTAGTTTTAAAGTAAGATTTCCTATTATCTCTCCACTTGTAGGGTCTGGGCGATCGAATTTATATGAGCTTTCTCCAGACTCATTTAATTTCGCAGTTAGAAGTTTTACATGGTCTGAAATATCCTTATCTAGTGATACAGCATACTTATATGGTTTTAAATCAGATGAATACAAGGGTAACTTTACTGATTTTCCATTTCCATCAATCCATTTATAATTTCCCTTACCATCAACTTTTAGACCAAATGTTGTTCCAGTACTTTTACCATTCGCATCTTTCTGTTCAAATACAATTTGCGCCTTATTTTTATTTCCATCTATATCTTTGCCAAAGACTCCAGCCCAATCAAAGTCATTACCATCAAGTCCTTTTGCATCAAAATCCGCACTTACATTAGCGAAGAATTTTGCTTTTTGCTGGTCATCAGGTTCTTGTCTAGGGAAGTAAGGAGAGCTAAATAAGCGTGCTCCCCTTTCTACTCTAATTGACCTTCTGTTTCGTGCTTGTCTTCTATTTGCTTCTATAATAGTTTTATTTTCCAACTTGGGGTAGGAGCTAACATCAATGCTAGCCACCTTTACTAAGTTGTCTTGGTTGTTATCCTTAGCTAGCCCCTCAGTTGGGTTAACTGCAGCACAAATCATGCTAATGCTAAGTACTGCAGTTATTATTCCCTTCTTCAAATAGTTCCTCCTTAATCTATTACTATTTCTGTAACATCTGATTCTGATGTAATTTCTCCATCTTTTACTTTTACTGCCTTAAATCTAATAATGTCACCACTTTGGAGGGAATCACCCTTAAAGTCAAAGACTTTCTTCTCGATTGTTACTATCTTCCTTCTTCTTCTGACCTTGAAAGTTTTAGTTCTAGATTCGTACTCTTCATTTTTAACTTCATTACCATCTTCATCGGTTCTAACTATACTTAGCCTACCCTCTGCTCCTTCAGATAATTCATTGATTTCGACATATTTATCTCCAGCATTGGCCTTGAAGATTTCTATAAATGGTTTGTCTTCGTTTTGATTGATGATTATTTCATCTTTTACAAAGGTACCCCTTATATAAACTTTTTCTTCTCCATCTTTTTTCGCTACTTGCTCCCATTTATTCTTTTCTTCTTCAGTAGCTTGGTCATCAGGATTTCCAGATGTCCAACCCTTGAAGTCGTAATCTTTGTCAGTCTTTACAAACAATGGTGATCTTATAGTAACTTCTTTTCCTTTCTTGACGAAGAACTTGTAAGCTCCATCAAGATATGCCTTGTCAGTATCAGCTACCTTGTACTCAACAAGGACAGTTCCTTCAGGCTGTTCTTTTTTGATTTCATTATCTTCTCTATCTGCTTTATCTACAGGAATTACATCTCCTATAAGCTCGTATTGGGCTGTAAATGTTATGTCTTGTTTGTTCAACTCAAGTGGTTTGTCCCAACAAGAATTTGCATCTTTTGCCTTGTAATATTTGGATGGAATAATTTTTGGAACTTTTAGTCCTTTTTTAACTGCATCTTCAAAGCTTAAATCTTTTGCAACTTTGTAAGTCTTTTTACCTTTAAGCTCACCATGCTCACCTTTGCTGAATGTAACTTTGATAAATTGTCCTTCAACTGGGTCATTTTCACCAATTTCTTGGACAGGTTCTTGCCAGATGGCAACTAAGTTTTTATCTTCGGTGATTGGGCTTGTTAAATCAAAGTAATCTTCTTTATCTTCTTTGCCTTTTTCTTTCCAACCCATAAAGACCTTTCCTTCTTGCTTAGGCTCAGCGAAAGCTTTTAATTTATCATTATGTTTAACTTTTTGATCATCAATCTTAGATCCACCATTACTATCAAATGTCACACTATGCTCTGCTGGCTTCCATTGGGCTGTGGCTGTTCTTGCTTTTTCAAGTTTAACTAGATCTCCTGCTTGGTAAATTTTTTCTTCACCATCAAGCTTCCAGCCTGCAAATGTTGCATTTTCTTTTGTTAGTCCATCTGGCCTAGCAAGTCTAACACTTGTTCCATAATCTACTGTAACAGCTTCTGGAACTGTTCCTTTCGCACCCTCGCCAGCTTTGTAGGTTAATGTTAGCTCAGCTAGCTTAAATCTAGCTTCATATTTTCTTTCGCTTGTAATTGAATCTTTAGTATTTATATCTTCATACCATCTATCAAAGACGTAGTTTACGCTAGGCTTTGTTTTTGGAACTGCTAATTGTTTATCGTTTGCTTTTTGTCCGTCTGCTAGTTCTACAAGTTTAATGTCAGCTTTTGGATTTACATAATAGATTTTTTCTAATTTATCACCTTCAAGCTTACCCTTATTTCCATCTTTACTTATGAAGCTTACTTTTACATAGCCTTTTGGAATAACTTGATTTGGATCGTCAGTTTTTTCTACTATATCTTTTGACTTGTCAAAGTTAAATACAAAGACTGTTTCTGGATCTTTAAATGTGTCTTTCAAAGTTTTATTTGCTGTGTTAGTCCATTTTTCACCATTTACAAAGTATCCGACTTCTGGAGTCTTTGTAACTGCTTTTGCAGATTCTGTCATATCGACTTCAACTTCTGGGCTTACATAGTAAACTAAATCTCCAGAAATGCTTCCGCCTGTACCAGCTTTGAAGATTACCTTTACATAATTGTCTAAGGCTTCTTTTGGTTTTTGTCCGCCAGCTGCTTCTGGAATTATATTTTTGTGAACTTCTACTGGAACTTCTAAAGGTTTGTCTTTTGTACCAACGCTTGAACCGTCAGTGTATTCTACGATTACTTTGGCTTTGCTCTTTCCAGGATTATTTACATCTGGTTGTGTAACTATTTTTACTTCCTTAATAGTCTTTCCTTCAGGTGGAGTAATCATCTTAGTAATTTCTTCAACTGTCGGTGTTTTTCCTTGTGGAGTGTGAACTGTTTCTCTTGTTGGCACTTGAGGCTTAATCACAACTGGTGTTACAGAATATTTTGCTACTATTGTAGTTTCTTTTTTAAATTTTCCTACTATCTTGTCTTTCCAAGTTTTTGCCTTATCTTTTGTTTCCCACCTAGAGAAATTCATTGTGTAGCCAACTGCCCCAATAGTTCCAAGATTTGCAGCTATAGTTTTGCCTGTTGGATTTGTTACATCTATTGTTACTTCCTTAGTAGGATTAACCCAGAAAGTTTTTTTGAAGGTTGTTTCATCTGTAGCCTTATCAGTTGTTTTAACTATTACTTTTACATAAGAATCTGGTACGTCTGGTTTCTTGTTTGGATCTGTTTGTTCAACTACGTCCTTAGCATCACTTGGACTTATAACTGTATCTTCAGTAAATTTGTGTCGTTTGCCAAAATCAAAAATTCCGTTTTCGTTTTGAGCATCCTTATCAGCTGTCCAATTGACAAATGTTGAAGAACCATCAGTTTTAACTTCTGGAATTTCTACCCATGCATTTTTGTTTACATAGTAAATCTTGTCGTCTTTATCGTTAAAGTCTTTGCTTGCTTTTACTGTAACTTTTACATAATTACCAGTTACATCTTTTAGTCCGCCATCTTTAGCTTCTTTTCCTTCAGCTTCTTTTAAGAATAGTGGTTTGTCGCCAGCCTTGTTAAGGGCTTCGTAGACGTTTTTATAAACTGTAATTGGTATATCAAGCTCTTGTGGTTCTTTGCCATCTTTGAAAGTAACTTTAGCCTTGATATTTACTTTGCGAACAAGCTCATCCTTGTCGGCTTTGTTCTTTTCATTTACTAAATCATATACTTGATCGTCTTTAGTTAGTTCGTTTCCAGCTTCGTCATATAATTTTATTTCAGTTCCTGCTGGAAGATCTTTTACTTGATCTTTTTCTCTCCAAACTAATTGTGCTTTTAATTGGCCAATAGTTGGAGCAAAGTTATTTGTCCATTTGTTTTTAGGATCTTTGAAGGCTTCTGTCCTTACTAGTCCAGATGCGCTTAGACCTGACCATTCAAAGTAAGCTGTAAATTCGTGATTCTCGTTGATAATTGTATCTTTGTTTAATAATGGTTTATTATCCCACTTAACAAATTTCTTGCCAGTTTCTGGTGTGATGTAATACTTGTCTTTATCTACAGTTTCGCTTTCTGCTAGTTCTTTTGGAACTGGAAGTAGGTCTGATTTAAGTCCCTTGATTACATCATAGTAAAGTTCTTTAATATCTTTACCATCTTTATCCTTACCAAAAGATCCACCCTTGTCGGCCTTGAAGGTCACTCTGACGTAACCATCTGGCACTGGGGCATCCTTTGGCACTTCAATTATCCTTACGTCCTTATAATAGAAGGTAATTTCATCTGATCCTGTGCCGTTGATGCCTGAGAATTTATTTGTTTTATCATCAACATCAAAGAATAATTGTTGTTGTGGTTTTTCGTCTTTAGCTAAAACCCATCCTGGGATTGGTCTATAGTTTCTAGCATCATAGTAGCGGTTACCATTTGTCACGACTTCTTGATCAACTATAGAATATTTTTCTATTATAGCTTTTCTCTCTTTATCTGGTGTAGCCTTAGCTAGTTCAGCCTTGGCTCTTTCATCTACATAGTTGACCTTGTATTCACGAGTTCTAAATGGCTTGTAGAAGAATTTAAATACATTATTTTTTACATCAGGATTAGCTTCTACTTGGTTGGTTTTTGGATTAAATTTCTTTTCAGGTTCTACGCGGAATTGTTGGAAGTAGGTGTTATTAGCATTTACTCTTCCATTATATTCTTCATATAGTGCCTTTAAATCATCCGGTAGTTTTTCTATAAGCTCTTCATGAGGTGCAAGGATATATTTGTCATTTTGTCTGTCTCCAATTGTAGCAACTAAATAGTCAGCACGTTTATCTTCAAGCGTGTCTTCTAGTTTTTCCTTTAACTTATAGTCCTTGTCCAATATATAATGTTCAACTTTAACATCTACTCTTGCATTTGGAACCCAAATTGCCTTGAGATATACTGGGGCAACTACGTCGTTACCAAAGGAATAAAGTTCTGGAACCTTGTAGGTTTCTCTATATGAGTCGTCGATTTCGTCTGTGTAGTCGCCTTTTTGATTCTTCTTGTAGCGAATTACTTCCCAACCCAAAAAGTCGTAGCCTTTTCTTGTAGGCTTGAAATTTGGTTCTACAAGTTTTTGCCTTTGAAAAACTGTAAAGATTTGCTTGTCGCCAACACTCTTTTCTTTTATCGGATAGGTTTTGGTCTCTTCTTGACCTATATCGCCTTCTTGGATCTTTTTGCGGCTTTTAGTTAAGTTATCTTCTTTAATATTTCTTAAAAATCCGCCGTTTGGATCGAAGGTTACCTTCCACTTGTAGTCTGGTTCGCCCCACTTAGCGTATAAATTTACTGGGTGAGAAGGCATCTTCTCGCTTCCGTTATCCCTGACAAGCTTAGTGCCAGCAGGGTCTAATGCCCAGCCCTTGAAGGCCATTTGATCTGAAAGACCTTCTGGTCTTTTGACCTTTAGTTTGCCATCTTTTGGATCTGTAAAAATAAGGTCTGTAAGGCCTAATTTTTCTAAATTTTCCGGATTGTCCAATAGGTTAGCTGGATTGTCTTTTTTATATTCTTCGTTGCCTTCTAAATCAGGACTTAGAGCCTTTAGTGGAAATTCGTAGAAGGTATCTAATGAGTTTTTTTTATTAAAGTAAGAATCATCTCTAATAATTGATGGGTCGTAGTTAAATCTTAGTGGGTACTTGTTACGAGAATACTCAAATTTCAAGTAGCCATTTTGATCAAATTCACGATCCTCATCATTAGGGAAATACTTCATAAAGTATAACTTGCCCTTTTGTTTAGGCTCGTCATTTTCATCTAATTCTTTAGAATATACCTCAGGAAAAGGTGTTTTTTCTTCACGCTCATCATTGAGATCGTCTAAGTCACTATCCTCCTTAAACTCTGACCCTCTTCCTCCTTCCTTCTTTGGTGTAAAACCTTGGAGGTCTGGAGGAAGAAACCCCTTATAATTATTATTATTGGTATCCGATTTTACGGTGTAGAGGTCATAGTCTATAACTTGTTCACCATCAAAATCATCCAACCAAAAGTCTATGTGGTGGGGCATTGTAGATTCATTTTGATCAATACCAAAGGAAAGGTCTGTAATACTAGCTGGCTTTTTTTGACCATTGCCTAGGTCTATTTCACTAACATATCCACCTTGTTTTTCTAATTCAGGAAAATCTATAAAGAGATTGGCGGAGAGTCTATAAGGCGGCGTGTCTCTATAAAAATATTTTGGGTTTTTTAAATTTGGTAACCATCCTAAACTATTATTACCTTCATCAAATCCCCTTACTTCCTTTACATCGTCTGGCCACAAGCCAACCATACTTTGGTTAAAGCGTGCCTTAAAGTGGTAGGGATTACCCTCTTCGCCTACTTTTTTATCGTTTTTCGTTATTTCTGGATAAAAAGCGGATCCAGCCACGTTAGATTTTGTAAAGTAGAGATCATAAACTTGTCTATCGTAGTAGATGTTGTAGACAGTCTTACCTGTTGAATCGACAGACTTAACTAGATTCACATTTGCAGGGTCCGCATTTTGCTTAAGTGTTAAATCTTGGTTGTAGACATAGAACTTGTTTAGATAAGGAACTCCGCCACCCCATATCTTGTCTAGACGGGCTTGGTCTAGGTCTGGGAAGACTATGTCTTTTACAGGTTCCTTATCCAGGTCTGGTCTCGAACCTGTGTCTCGGCCTTTATATACATGGGTACCTATATAGTCGTACTTATCAGCTATAGAAGCACCATCTGCATGGTCTGCCTTTTCTGCCCAGAATTGGACAGCGTAGTCAGCCTTTTCCTTTTCCTTCCATACTGCTGTGAAAGTAACTTTGCTTGGAGGCATAGTTAAATTAGCAGCAAGATTTTCGATAGCCTTGCCATTTGCATCTTTAATTATTTCATTTGCCTTATATGTTTTTCCCTCCGATGTATTTAAATCAACAGATGGTTTCCAACCTTGGAACTCTCCGCCTGCTTTTGTTGGTATAGATTCATAGGCAATTTCAGGTATTACTTGGCCATAGTAAAGTGTACGAGCTGGAAGTGGTGTGCCACCTTGTGTGTCAAAGGTCACATCGTAGTGGGCACGGTTGTAGCGGTATTCTAAAATAAAGTTCTCAGCATTTTCTGGAACTTGCATAGTAATTGATTCTCTTTCAGGAACAAAGCCCTTTCGATATGGATTACTTTCAGGCAAAGGAATTACTTCCATGGTAGAACCGGTGTTTCCACTTTGAGTAGTAAAAAGTGCAGTTTCATCTCCAACGCTTCCATCTGAATTGGTGTACTTAGTAAGATCTTTTAGGTCTTGGAAAACGTGTTTGATTTTAATTTGATTTGACTTGGCTTGGTATTTAAAATCTCTTTTCGCCATATATCTAAGACCATATTTTTCGTCGCCAGTTTTTTCGCCATTTTTTGCTTCATTCTTAATATAATCATAAGTATCTTTGAAAGAATCTTCACCATCAGGCTTCTCATAACCAGCTAGGTCTGGTAGGTCGATTTTTTTGTTAACCTTTTTTTGCTCCTCGGGTGTTGCATCTGCACCTACACTTGCCACATAGGGTTGGTAGTCAATTTTATACTTTTCGCCCCTATGGACCTTATAGTCTGTACGCAAGGTGTAGATTTCTGGTTGGTCTGGATTTTCAATTAATTTTTCAGCCGTTTCTCCCTCAGCAGGCTTTGCAGGCTTAACATCTAATTTATTTAGATAATCTTGCGTCTTGACTGAATAATCAGAACCACTTGCAAAGGCCGGGGCGATATTTGATGCCATCATTGTTGTGGCTATCACTAGGGCCATTAGCTTCCTTAATTTCTTCATCTTCTTCTCCTAACTTTAACTGTTGTTTTTATATATAGTTTATTAATTTCAAATTTCATTATATCATCTTTCATTATACACCAAACTCTGTAAAATTTAAACGTTAATCGTCAATTGCTTGTAAAATTTCACAAATCAATTTAATATCTCTTATTTTTCCAAGAAAATTTAGAAGTGATATTTCCCCTGCACATTGTATAATAAATCCGAGGTGTATTATGATTGAATATTTAAAAGAGCAAGACATCGACGAGAGATTGATTGCCCAATTAGAAAAATATAGAAAAGAAAACGGACTTCCTGACAACGACAGGGTTATTAAGCCCGAATACAAATATTATGGCAAGGAAGTTTTGGAAGAGGCCATAGCTGCTCTTTTGGCTGGAAAGAATATTCTCCTTACTGGAGCCAAGGCTACAGGAAAGAACGTCCTTTCGTCCAATCTTTCCTATCTTTTCCAAAGGCCTTCCTATAATGTTTCTTTCCATGTCAATACCGATTCAGCTTCACTTATTGGTGCGGATACTTTCAAAAATGGTGAAGTTGTTTTTAGGAAGGGTCCTATTACAGAAGCAGCCGAAAAGGGAGGCTTTGCTATTTTGGATGAGATAAATATGGCGAAAAACGAGGCGATTTCCGTCCTCCACGCAAGTCTTGACCATAGGAGGATTATCGACCTTTCAGGTTATGAGAAGATAGTCCTTGATCCCAATACAAGATTTATTGCGACAATGAACTACGGTTATGTTGGTACTAGAGAGCTAAATGAAGCCCTTTCATCAAGGTTTATGATTATCAATGTTCCAAATATTTCCAAGGCTAACTTGGATAAGCTCCTTTCTGACAATTTCCCAACTCTTAAAGAAAAGTATAGAAAGGCCTTTATCGACCTTTTTATAAGCCTACAAACAAAAAGCGAGAACAATGAAATTTCTACTAAGTCTGTCGACCTTCGTGGTCTAATCGGGGCAATCGAAACTATAAAGATTGGTCTTTCTCCTTACCAAGCCCTCATGATGGGTCTTGTCAACAAGTCCTTTGACGAGTTTGAAAGACAAATCGTCCTCGATAGCCTAAAGAGTAAAATTCCAACAGATATAGGAGAAAGTGTCTTTGATGATTGATCAATTAGAAAAAATCAGACAGTACAACATAATCTGGGACTTCGCCAAGTCCTATGACTTCCTACCTAAAGAATCCTACCCCATGGATCAAATCTACCTTAATATGATTACAGGTTTTAAGATAGGTAATTTTGATTTGCAGATTTTAGCCTCCTTCTTTTCTTATATAAAGAAGGATAATAGCTTCTATGAAGATTTTAAGTTTATGACAGAAATTCTCCTAGCTGATATTTCCTACAAGGAAATCGCCAAGGATAATCTTGTTATTGAAGACTTTAGGAAAAAATATGCCAAGGAGATTATGGATAAGTACGCCTACCACGAGCCTAAGGATTTAAAAGAGCAAATAGAAAAGGCCTACTACGGAAGGATACTTGCTAGACCTATTACTGAAGCTAGGCTTTTTAGGGATATATACTCTGCCCTTTTTTCTATCCAAACTACAAATACTACCGATTTAATCGATAAGCTTGATAAGTTTTTTAAGACTTATTTCCGCTTTGATAGGTCGGCTAAGGATAGGGAGGCTTTTTCTCAGATGGTCAAGGAGAAGAAGCCCCAAAAGTTTGATGATGAGGATATAGACCTTGATAATGCCAAGTACACCGAAGAATATCTTAGGGAGCAATTCGGTATAGGGTCTGCGGAATTTACGGGCAATATCTACCTTGCAGAGAAAAAACAAGACAATGATAGAAACCTCATGTTTTTAAACAAGGGCGAGGATGCCTACCACTCTTCAAGCGACTTTATAGAAGACTTCTATGGCCTATCAGTTATGCCTAAAGAAAAGCTATCGGCTCTGGAAGAGAAGATGTGTAAGGGAATCCACAAAAACAAGAGGCTCTACTTTACTAGGGGAGAATACTCCACCAAGGCCAACGCCCGTTTCTACAAAAAAGCTAGGGTCAAACAGGCTGAGAAAAACGAAAAATATATCAAAGAAAATATGGCTATCAACAACCGCTCCATCAACGAGCTAACCCTTTCTATCAAAAACTCCATAGCGAATTTTCTAGACTATAACGAGGTCTACAAGAACTTTGGGGCTATTGATTCGACCAAGGCTTGGAGGGCAAGTGTACTTCACGATTATGACGTTTTTATAAATGAAGAAAGTGACGATGTAAGTAAATTTAAGGTAGACCTCCTCCTTGATGGCTCTGCCAGTCAGATAAGCCGCCAAGCCATGGTCGCCAATGAAGCCTATATCATAGAAAAGGCAATGGATGCCCTAAATATCCCAATAAGGGTGATGAGTTTTTCGACCCTCAAAGATTTTACGGTCTTTAATATCTTTAGGGACTATGACGAAAGGGAAAATAACGAGAAAATCTTTAACTATTTTGCTTCCGGCTCTAACAGGGATGGCCTTGCCTTTAAGACCCTCCACGACTTGTTAGAAAAAGATAAGGATACTTGCAAAAACATTATAATAATCCTATCCGATGGCAAACCCCACGATGAAAAAAGTAATATCAACACAGTAAAATTACTAGACAAGGACCAATATGTCGATGACAATGCTGTCAAAGATACTGCTAAGGAAGTTAGAAATATAAAGGAAAATGACGTTTCGATTTTAGGAGTCTTTACTGGAGAAGAAGAAGACGTAGAAAACGCCAAGCTAATCTACAACACAGACTTTTGTAGGATAACAAACCTAGAAAACTTCTCCAAGATAGTATCAATATTTATGAAAAATCAAATACTACAAGCAAATTAAAATATGAGATTTTCACTAAATTTCTAAGAACCCAGAAAAAGATCCTCACGTCAGAAGCAAAGCTTCTTCCTCGACGGTAGTTTTCGGATTCGCCTTATAAGCAGAATGCTCATCTCGAAAAGCCTCGATTAAGGAATTTCATCAGCACGCTTTGCTTACTGTGACAATTCCATTAAGGATGACAGGGTTGTAGATTCTCACGTCGCTTTTTTGCTATAACAATTCCATTAAGGATGTCAAAAAATGGACATAGAATGAAGACCCACTGTCATTCCTACGAACGCAACCCACTGTCATTCCGACAAAGAAATCGCAGATTTCGCCGAGGAATCTCACTAGTAAGTCCAAGAGTCGTCTAACACTAGGACGACAAAGAAAGAGATCCTCACGTCGCTATCGCTCCTCGACGGTAGTTTGCGGGCTTAGCACTGCTTCGCCTCGCAAAGCCTCGATTAAGGAATTTCATCAGTTCGCTATGCTTACTGTGACAATTCCATTAAGGATGACAGGGGTGGTCGTGGGAGTTTTTTATTATTTTAGTAAAAAAAACGAGCCGGTAGGCTTAAAGCTTCCTTTATTGGATTGCTTTATGCCACTTGGCTCGGTTTTTTATTTTCTTTTTATCTTGTGATATATTTTGTTGCTTGCTATCATTACTTCTGGGATTCTTGCAATTAAGATTAGGATAGCATAGATTAGCATAGCTAGTATTATTGCTCCAAACAAGGCTAGTAGCCTAGATGTATGAGCCGCTAGGAAGTTGTTTGATTTTACAGCTACAAGGGACATTATGGCTGTGATTATGCATATCTTGATTATGGATATGATGGAAGTTTTGAAGTTAAAGCTTCCAAATTTTTTCCTAAATTGATATGCCATAAGGATAGTTCCTACTGCTGTTGATAGGACAGTAGCATAAGCAAGACCCCTGATGCCGAAGAATTTAATTAGGATTAGGTTAAAGATTACATTTAGCCCTTGTTGGATCAGTACGACTATTACTGGTGTTTTGGAATCTCCAACTGCATAAAAGCCCCTATCTATTACATCTATCATGGATTGGAAGATGTTGTTTGGTGCATAGGCTGCTACAAGGATTGCTACGGCTATGGTATCTTCCCTGGTGAAGGCATTTCTTTCGAATATTACTCCTATTACTGGCTCTGCCAAGACAGCCATGCCTATACTTGCAGGTATTACCAAAAGCATGGTGGATACGACAGATGAGCTGATGGATTTTTTCATCTTTTCTATCTGACCACTTGCTCCAAGCTCGGCTATGGTTGGAAATAGGGCTGTAGTTATTGAGATTGTTATAATTCCTGTTATCATTGTTAGCATGGTCTTTGAGTAAAAGAGCTTTGATATGGAAGCCTTACCAAAGAAAGCTGATGCCATGGAATTATCTATTATTATAGAAATTTCTCCGGCAGCTGATGATAGGATGATAGGAACTGCAACAAGCATAAGACTTCTTACATATTTGTTGTGGATGTCTAAGATTTTCTTGTGCTTATAGCCTTTCTTTCTTGCTGCTCGTGGGAATAGGATATACTGGAGAGTGTTTCCCAAAAGGGCTCCTATAATTAGCATGTAAGGATTTTTGGTAAGTCCTGTAAGGATTGTGAAGGCAATTATTATTATATTCATGATGATGCCTGTTATGGCAGGATCAAAGAAATTGCCCTTTAAGTTTAGATATCCTCTAAATACTGCTGAGTATAGGTAGGCAAAGACTGCAAACATCATTATTCTTGTGTAGTTAGTCGCAAGATCTAGGGACTGGCCCGATAGGTCTGGCGAAAGGATTTTAGAAAATGGTCTTGCAAGTATTATGCCGAATACGACTGCGAATACTCCAAAGACCATCAAGATGTTTAGGATATTTGATGTAAAGTCCTCTGCTGCTTTTTCTCCTTCTTCCTTCTTGGCCTTATTATAAATTGGTATAAAGCCTGAAATAATCCCAACTGCCACAAAGTTTGCTATTACAACTGGAAGGGTGTTGGCAGTGGTGTATATACTTTTTAAATCACTTGCTCCAATGTAGGAAGCCATTACAGCTTCTCTCAGAAAACCGAATATCTTAGATACAACGGTTACAATCATGAGCATGATAGTAGTTTGACCCATAGTTACCTCTCTTTTTTTCTTATCTCCTTAATTATATCATTAAGATTGATAAAGACAAATAAGGCTTCTAGGATTTCCTTCTATCTCCTACTTTTATTTTTTGATCAGCTATGGATAAGCTTGATAGGCTGTGGGATACTAGTAGGATGGTCTTGTCCTTGGAGGATTCTTTGATTGATTTTAGAATTATTATCTCATTTAGGATATCAAGATTGCTGGTTGGTTCATCAAAGAGCATAAGCTCTGAATCGTGGAGGAAGGCACGAGCGACTCCAATCCTTTGTCTTTCTCCAGCAGAAAGTCCACTGCCCACTTCTCCTGCAAGGCTTTTGTAAGAGTTTGGTAGGGAAACTATAAAGTCGTGGATGGATGCTTTCTTTGAAGCTTCGATTATTTCTTCTTTTGTTGCATCAAGCTTGGCAAGTCTTATGTTATCTTCTATACTTATATTGAAAATATATGTGTCTTGGGCCAAAAGACTTTGCATTTTTCTTAGATTTTTGCTAGGGATATTTTTTATGTTCTCATCATTTATGCTTATTTCTCCCTTATCGACATCCCAAAATCTCATCAAAAGCCTTAGGATAGTCGATTTACCGCAACCGCTTTTCCCATAAAGTCCTAGAATCTTGCCTTTTTCTATAGGAAGAGAAAAGTCTTTTATGATTTCTTCATTCTTGTAGGCAAAGGAAATGTTTTTTATATTAGCCTTAATGAAATCTTCCCCTTGTCTATCTTCTAGATTTTCTTCTACTATTGGGCTTTCTTCAAGGAGGTCTAGAAGTCTATCGGCACTAGCAAGGCTAAAGGCTAAGAAGTTCCCAAGATTGGCTAGGGCTATGAAGGGGCCAAAACTTGATAGGATAGAAAGACTTGCAAGGATTATTGCATAAAGTCCTATGATTTGTTTCTTGTATAGGTAGATGGATAGGATAAGCATGGCAAGGCTTGATAAAAGGACAAGTCCAGTCGTTAGGGCTTCTTGGAGGGATTTTATTTTATTTATTTTATAATCTACCTCCTTCAAAGCTCTAGATTTTTCTATTAATTTTTCCTTAGTTTCTTCTTTTAACTTAAATTGCTTTACTTCATAAAGATTTCTAATTCTTTCTAGAACAAAGGAGTTAAGCTCTCCAGTCTTATTTCTACTAAGAAGGCCTAGGTCTTTGTTTAATTTTCCTATATAGAGAGGAATTATACATCCTATGGATAGATAGGCTAGGAAGGCTAGACCTGCTTGGTAGATACTAAGGCGACTGATAAAGATTAGCATAAAAATCATGTAGCAGATGGCTATGGCTATAGGCGAAATCGTGTGGGCATAAAAGACTTCTAGTAGCTCGACATCTGATGTGATAAGGCTTATTAGTTTGCCCCTTTCCTTTGTACATAGCTTGGCTGGTGCAAGCTTTCTCATTTTTTTAAAAACTAGATGTCTAATCTTTGCCAAGATTTTGAAGGCTAGGTAGTGGTTTAGGTATTGCTCTATATAGTGAAAGATTCCCCTAAAGACAGCAATACTTAGAATCACTTTTATAAAAAAGTAAAAATTTGCTCCTTTAATTATGGCAAGAAGACCAAAGCCTGCAAATATTGTAACGAAGCTTGCACACAAGTGGCCAAGACTTCCTATAAAAACTGCTAGAATCATAAGGGGATACAAATCACCCACAAGACTTAGCATATTTTTCATTATCAGAAAACCGCTCCTTCTATTTTTCATAGTCTACCCCCTTTATATAATTAACAAGTTCTTCTTGCTTATCAAAAATTTCCCTATAAGACTTAGAATTTCTATAAAGTTCTTCGTGGCTTCCGAAGGATTTTATTTGACCCTTCTCCATAAAGTAAATCCTCTTGGAAGCTGTAAGATTTATTAGCTTATGCGAAATCATTAAGACCGCCTTATCCTCGCTTAGTTTTTTGATGATTTTCATAATTTTTTCTTCGTTTACACAGTCGATATTGCTTGTAGCTTCGTCAAAGATATAGAGGAGTCCATCAGCCAAAAATGCCCTAGCAAGGACTAGCCTCTGCCTTTGACCTCCCGATAGATTAGAAGAATTTTCCAAAATTTGAGTATCAAGGCCTGCTTCTTGGTCAAAAAATTCGTAAAGATTGACCTCCTTTAGGACCTTGATTAGATCTTGGTCTTTTAGTTTTGGATTAGCGATAAGGAGATTTTCCCTGAGGCTTCCCTTAAAGAGTTTTTGGTCAAAGTCAACTCTTATGATTTTCTCATGCAAATCTTTTGGGTCAAGCTTACTTTTCTCCTTACCATTTACGAGGATTGCCCCCTCATATTTTAAGGTCATGTCTGTAAGAAGTCTTGCTATGGTTGATTTGCCAGACCCACTTAGACCGACTAGACTTATAAATTCTCCACTTTTAAGGTCGATATTTATGGCATCCAAGATTTTTCTATCATTATTATAAGAAAAACTTACATTTTTTAGGCTAATAGCTATATTATCATCCTTTATTTTTTCGCCACCCTCTTTAGGACTTTCACAATCGATAAGGGCCATAAGTTTATTTGAAGCTGCGATTCCATTCATTGCTATATGGAAAAATGAACCCAAAAGCCTTAGAGGAAGGAAGAACTCGCTTGCCAAAAGACTAATAAAAATTAGAGCAAAAATCGTAATATTTCCCTGGGCAAATTCTATTAAGGCTATCGAAATACCAAGGCCTGCTCCACCATAGGCTATTATGTCCATGATTGAAGTTGAGTTTAATTGCATTACAAGAACCCTCATGGTCGCCTTCCTAAACTTTTCTGCAAAATCATCCATCAAATCTTGCCTATAAGCATCTGACCCATAGACTTTAAGCTCTGTTAGGCCTTCGAGATTTTCTAAGAAGATATCAGAAAGGGTCGTATAGGAAGTCCAGTAGTTACCCAAAAGTTTCTTGGCGATTTTTTGGACAAGAACTATGGATATCGGTATTAGAGGAACGCAAATCAAAAGGATAAGTGATGCCTTTAGGCTTATAAAAGAAATTAGTGCAAAAACTACAAGAGCTGATGACAAGCTGTAATAAAGCTGAGGTAAGTAGGAAGTAAAATATATTTCCAATTGATCGACACCCTCGACAGCTAATTGCAAGAGTGAGGATGTGGAAAGGGATCTTTTGTAATCAAGACCATCGTCCATTAGCTTATCAAAAATCATAAGCCTCATCTTCTCCTTTAGCTTCATTGTAGAGATAAAAGAAATATCTGACACCTTGTACTGACTATAAACCCTTAGACCTATAAAAACTAGGCCTAGGGCTAGGTATTTGGGATAATCAATTGGCCTATCTTCAAAAATCCTCCCTATACAATCACTAATAAGATAAAAAATTCCTATCTGCATTAAGAGAGACAGATATCTAAAAAACAAATTTGCAAAAAGATATTTTTTGTCAGTAGCTAAAAGTTTAGCAAGCTTTTTGTTAATCATAAGAACTCCTTTAAAATATTGAACTTTGTTCATGTATAGCAGACTTGGCCTTAGTAAAATATTCAAATGGTTAATTATACTTACTGACCTTAAATACTGAACATTGTTCGTTTACTTAATTCTATCATATTAACTAAAGGATTGCAATTGATTTTCACTCTCGAGTTTAAACTAGACCCTCCACCGAATCAGGGCTAGGATAAGTTATTTTTCTGTAATGGCCCTTTTAGCAAAGAAAAACTCAACCCAAAAGTAAGTCTTCCTAGCTTCTTTCGAGTTGAGTTATTAATTATTTTTGTAATTTGCTATCGTCTGGTCTATCTTCTTGAGGTATGTGTTCGTTTTCTGCTGGTGATTTGTAGATTGACTTACTAGCGAAAGCCTTGACAGCCTTGCCTGTTTTATTTTCTGCAACTACAGTACCAGGACCACCAACGCAACCACCCAAGCATGCCATTCCTTCGATTAGCTTGCCATTCATCTTGCCAAGCTTAGCCATTCTTGCAAGCTTAACGCAATTGTCAAGCCCTTCTGCTGCTTCTACATTTACTGCTATGTCTGGATTGATTTCGTTTATTCTTCTTTTTACAGCTTCAGCAACTCCACCGCTTACGGCGTAAAATCTTCCTGTTTCTGATGCATCCATCATTGGTTCATCAACTTCTATTTCTGATGGCTCGATACCCTTAGCAAGGAACATTCCTAAAAGTTCTTCGTAGGTTATAACGAAGTCAATTACTTCTGCTACTTCTTCTTCTAGGGCTTCAAGCTTCTTTGATATACATGGTCCTATGAAAACTACTTCGCAGTTTGGGTCACGTTTTTTCATTTGCTTGCCAGAATAAATCATTGGTGTTGATGATTCTGAAATCTTGTCATTTATGTCAGGGAATTGCTTTCTAACCATGGACTTCCATGAGAAACAACAACTTGTACCCATAAAAGGAATCTCTCCTGTTGGAACTTGTTCTAGGAATTCGTGAGCTTCGTTCATGGTTGTAAGGTCAGCCCCAAGGCCTACTTCTATTACATCATCAAAGCCTAGTTGTTTAATGGCTTCTCTGATTTGTTCAGGACTTACATGGGCACCAAATTGACCTACAAAGGAAGGAGCTACTATGGCATAGACTTTCCTTTCAGATTGTAGGGATTTGATAAGTTGGTAGATCTCGCTCTTATCAGAAATTGCTCCAAATGGGCAGGATATTATACATCTACCACAGGCTACACACTTATCTTCGTTAATATCAGCTCTGCCTAGATCATCTGAGCTTATAGCTTTAACTCCACAAGACTCTGCGCATGGTCTTTTTTGGTGGTTTATGGCATGATATGGACAAGCATCAACACACTTGCCACATTTTATACATTTGTCTTGATCTATATAAGCACCCTTAGCTGAGTAGCTAACAGCATTTTTTGGGCAGACATTAACACAAGGATGGCCTATACAAGCGTGACATTGGTCAGTTACAGTTACCTTGTTTTCTGGGCAGGCTTCGCAGGCAATCTTGATAACAGAAACTAGAGGTGGATTGTAGATTCTCCTATCATAATCCATTGAGTCTAGACCATCTGTTACAGCGTCTGTATTTGCAGCAGTTCTAGCATCAAGACCTATACACATTCTAAGTCTTTCTCCCATTACTGCTCTTTCTCTAAAAATATTTTCTCTGTACTTTGCCTCTTCACCAGGAAGAATATCGTATATTTCAAGAGCTATGTCAGTGATTGGTCTATCTTCATAGGCAATCTTTGCTACTGCTTCGAAGGCCATTCTTCTGATGTTGAGTATATCTATGTATGATTCTTTCATTATTTATCCTCTTTTTGCTACTTATGTGGTTTTAATTTATCAAACATCATCTCCATCATTACTTCAGGCTTAGCCTTCTTAATATATGTATCGTCAATTTTTACTAATGGAGCATTTTTTGATGGGTTGTCAATTTCATTCATTATATTTTCATAAACTATCTCTATTTCAGGAACATCGCTAAGACCTTCCAGCTTGTAAGCATAGGCTATATCAGTCTTAACTATATTTGCTGAATCATAAAGAAAATCATTTCCATGGGCAGTGCATCTTGCACAAGAACATATAGTTACTTTCATAATTTCCCTCCAATATTATCGTTAGTTAGATTGTATCAAATTTAACAGGATAAAGCAATTAATTTTCATATCTTATAAATTTATGATGATTTTAAAAGTTGTACCCAGACCTAGCTTGCTTGTAAGTGCAAGCTTTATACCTAGATGATCTGCTATGTGCTTAGCAATTGAAAGGCCAAGTCCTGTCGATTCTTGATCCCTCTTTCTTGCCTTATCAACTACATAGAACCTCTCAAAAATTCTAGGTATATCTTTTTGACTTATTCCTACCCCAGTGTCTTTGATAAATATAGTTAGTTTTTTATCTAATAAGATAGATGAAATTTCTATTTTTCCTCCCTCCAAAGTATATTTTATAGCATTTTCGTAAATATTTGAGATTAGGTCGGTAAAAAGAGATAGTGATGTCTTTATCTTAAAGGATGTAAGCTTGTTTGTAACTTCCAAATTTTTATCATCAGACTTTTTTCTATAATTTTCTATTATGGAGTCTACTATATCTTTTATATCAAGCTTGACATAGTCATTTTCTTTGTCATCTTCATCAAGTCTAGATAATTTTAGGATATCATCGATTATATGTAGGAGTCTGTTACCTTCTTTGTAGATGATTTTGCCAAAGCTTCTTATATCTTCCTTTTTGGCTATGCCAGTTGCTATCAATTCTGCATAGCCATTTATGCTTGTTAGTGGACTTTTTAGTTCGTGGCTTACATTGGCAGAAAATTCCCTTCTCATTAGCTCAGCCTTCCTTGTTTCTGAGTTATCAAGAATTATTAGGACAAAACCCCTAGGCTTGGTGTCAATAATTGGGTCGATGAAAATTTTTAGGTTGAAGTTATTTACATCAAGGACTAGGGATCTGCTTTTTTGACTTTTGAGGGTTTCATCTATGGCCTTTTTGTATTGTTCATCATCTATAAGGTCCATAAAGGAAAGGTAACTTTCCTTATCAAGGTATTTTTTGGCAGCTGTATTCATGATTTCAATTTTGCCATCTTCATCACAGATAACTAGGCCCTCTTGCATATTTTCTGTTATATTAATAATTTCCTTGAAGTTTCTGGCATAGAGGTCTACTTCTTTCCTTAATTCTTTTTTGGATGAGATTAGATTTTTAAAATATGGCCTAAGTTCCTCATAAGCTGGATCAAGGCTTGAAAAATCATAATTTTCATCAAGGCGACTAAGGCCTTTGATGTAAGTGTCAACCATAGTTGAAGAGATGAATTTTATAAGGCCAAAAATTAAGATGTAAAGCAAGAGATAAAGAGAAATAATTCTACCGTCAAAGAAATCGAGGATAGTATTGTTTGACTTAATCATAAGGTTATTATTCCCTCCGATATAGTAGGCAGTGTTTAGGGAATCGTCTAGCTTGTAGTCGATTTTTTGAGTTTTTTCCCTATTGTTTATCTTGACCTTATCAATTTTTAGTTCGTTTTTTGACCTAAAGATGATATTTTTATCATCGTCAAAATAAATCAATTTATAGGAAGGATAGGCTTTCTCAAAATCACTCAAGATTCCTATATCCCTTGTTTTTAACTCATAGAAAAGAAAGCCCAAAGAATTCCTCATGAATTCATTTTGAGCTTTTATCTTTTCCCTAAAGGATATGCTGATATTTATAAAGAATGTCAAAAGCAAGATTAAGCTAAATATTTTAACCATGCTTTTCTCTAGTAAATTTTTCATATTTCTCCAAACCTATAGCCTAAGTTTCTAACTGTTTCTATGTACTTGCCACTTTCTTTAAGCTTAGCCCTAAGGCTTGCTATATGAACATCGACAGTCCTTGTTTCTCCTTCATAATCATAGCCCCAAATCTTTAGGAGGAAGTCATCTCGGCTTATGACATTTCCTATATTTGATAAAAATAAAAGTAACATCTCAAATTCCTTGTAGGTGAGATCGACCTTTTCTCCCTTGACCTTAACTGAGCGTTTTTTGGTATTTAATCTTACTTCCTTGTAGCTTATATGGTCAGTATCTTTTTTATTGCTACGCCTTAATACTGCCTTGACCCTGCTTAAAAATTCAAGGATAGAAAAAGGCTTGGTTATATAATCATCAGCTCCAAGGTCTAGACCCATGACTTTGTCAAATTCATCGCTTTTTGCTGTTAGCATTATTATTGGCAGATTGGAAAACTGTCTAATCTCTTTGAGGATACTAATTCCGTCTTTTTCAGGAAGCATAATATCAAGAATCAAAAGATCGCAAGGCTTATCTTTTACTTCCCTAACAATTTCACTTCCATCTTCGAAAGATTTCATTTCATAGCCCTTTTCCCTTAGGGCATATTCTAGCAAGTTTCTAATAGACTTATCATCTTCTACTACATAAATCATCTACAACCTCGTTGCCAAATCACCAACTCTAGCGAGCCTATCTCCTAACCTTTCAAAATATTTGTAAAGAAGAACTTTTTCTGCAAGTTCTACAGGACTTATCAAGTCATTCTTATTTTCCCTAGCAATAAATTCTACTGCATCTTTGAACAAATCATTGTTAATCTTATCAGCTTCTATGGTTTTTCTAGCAAGCTTTTTATCAATTTCTATGAAAGAATCAATAGAGTCAATAGCCATCTTTTTTTCATTTTCTATTAGCTTATTGACATAGTCTTTTTCACTCTCATTTAGTGAGTAGTCCATCAAAATCAAAGAAATTTGCTCGAAGTGGCCCCCTATCCTCTTGTAGGAAGAAGCAAGCTTCATTGCCATCTGCAAAAGCTTTAAGTCCTTGGCAACTGGCTGTTGGAGGGCCATAAGCTCATAGCTTAATCTTTCCAAACTAGTAGCCTTCCTTCTGATATCTTCTTTGATATCAAGTATATCTTTTAGGATAGCTTCATCGGATTTTTCTATATATTGGCTAAGCTTATCATAGGAGGAACTTACATAAGCCATGATTTCTTTTGAGATGGACTTTACTTGCTCTAAGTCTTCCTTAAATCTTTCTCTCATATCAACCAAACCTTCCTGTTATATAATCTTCTGTTCTCTTATCTTTTGGATTTTCAAAAATGTCTATAGTATCCGCCATCTCAACGACCTCTCCAGTTAAGAAAAAGGCCGTTTGATCTGAGATTCTAGCTGCTTGTTGCATATTATGGGTTACTATAACTATAGTGTATTCGTTCTTTAATCCATCCATCAAATCTTCGATAGCTGATGTTGATATAGGATCTAGGGCACTTGTTGGCTCATCCATCAAAATTATCTTAGGATTTACCGAAAGGGTCCTAGCTATGCAGATTCTTTGTTGTTGACCACCAGAAAATGCTAGGGCATTTTGATTTAGCTTATCTTTAACTTCATCCCAAATTGCCGCAGCTTTCAGTGATTTTTCAACTATATAATCTAGCTCATCCTTATTTTTGATTCCAGAAATCTTTGGTCCATAGCTTATATTATCATAAATAGACTTAGAAAAAGGGTTTGGTGCTTGAAAAACCATTCCCACCTTTCTTCTTAATTGTACTACATCCACATCTTTTTTGTAGATATCTTCACCATCTATAGTAATAAGTCCGTCAATTTTGCAAGCATCTACCAAATCATTCATCCTATTAAAACAACGAAGCATAGTAGACTTTCCACAACCAGATGGGCCTATGAAGGCAGTAACCCTTCCCTTTTTTATATCCATATTTATATTTTTTAGAGCCTTAAAATCTCCATAGTAAAGGTCTAAATCTTTAACCCCTATGGATGTATCTCCTATATTTTTTGTGATTGTATCTTTCTTATTTTCCATTAATTCTATCCTTTCATCTCCTAGCCTAGGAGTTTTTTGCTGATTTTTACAGATAGGAAGTTAATCCCCATAACAAATACCAAAAGAATAACTGCTGTTGCATAAGCTTCCTTTACATGAAAGCCCTCTGATGCTAGGACATACATGTGAACAGCCATTGTTCTTGCAGAATTAAATAGGCTTTTTGGAATTTGTGCGTCAGTTCCCATGGTATAGATTAAAGCAGCCGATTCTCCTACTATTCTTCCTGTTGATAAAAATATTCCACCCAAGATTCCATCCATGGCTTCAGGCAAAACTACCTTAAAGATAGTTTGAATCTTAGTAGCTCCAAGGGCAAGGGAGGCGTGGGCTTGGAATGGGTTTACAGTTAAAATAGCTTCTTCTGTAGTTCTAATAATAGTTGGTAGAA
Source organism: Anaerococcus tetradius (assembly GCF_947087635.1). NCBI lineage: Bacteria > Bacillati > Bacillota > Tissierellia > Tissierellales > Peptoniphilaceae > Anaerococcus > Anaerococcus tetradius. Next base: position 44,993 of record NZ_CAMUDP010000009.1, on the reverse strand, counting down.
CCATGATAGCTACAGTAAAGCAACCTGCAATAAGGGAAAAACCCATACCAAGCCCTAGACCTGTACTAGTTACAAAGAACAAATATCCAAACAAAGCATAAACTATGGAAGGAATAGAAGAAAGAATTTCTGTGGAAAATCTCACCGCCCTTATAAAAACTTTGTTTTTTGCGTATTGGGATAGGTAGATAGCTGTAAATATTCCTATGGGAAGAGCTATCAATAGGCTAAGAACAATAGTAAAAAAGGTCGAAATCAAGGCTGGTATTATCGAAACATTTTCACTTGTATATTTTAACTTAAAAAGATCTGAACTAATATTAGCTACGCCCTTAAAAAGTATATAGGCAATAATTATTCCGCTCATAGCAAGGGCTAGGGAGGTAAAAATCATTATTAAGGCCTTGTAAGTTTTACTCATAAATAACTCCTAAAATTTCTTCTCATTTTTGTATCTGATTATATTAAATATAATATTGATAAGGAGGATGAAGAAGAAAAGAACCATAGCTGTAGCAATCAAGGCTTGTCTATGTAAGCCAGAAGCATAGCCCATCTCCAAAACTATATTTGTTGTAAGAGTCCTTGCCCCAGTTAGGATGGATCCTGGAAGTCTTGGTTGATTTCCTACTACAAGGTAGACTGCCATAGTCTCTCCTATAGCCCTACCTATGGCAAGAATTATGGAAGAGAAAATCCCACTTTTTGCATAAGGGAGCATTACTTTTTGGATAGTTTCTTCCTTACTTGCACCCAGGGCAAGGGATCCTTGGTAAAAAGTAATCGGTACTTTTCTTAAAGAATTTTCTGAAATATTGACCATAGTTGGAAGAATCATAATAGCAAGAAGGATTGATGCAGTAAGCATGGTCATACCACTTCTTAGACCAAAAAGACTCTTTATTATTGGAACTAAAACCATCATAGCGAAAAAACCATATACAACTGAGGGTATAGCCGCCATGAGATTGATTAATGCTTTAAGTGACGAATAGCTTTTTTTAGCATAATAGGCCATAAATATTGATGTGCCTAAACCAAAAGGAAGAGCTATTAGGGTCGATAAAAAAGTAACAATGATCGATGCTATTATCATTGGGAAAATGCCAAAGTAAGGATTGCTTGCAGTTGGCTTCCACTTAGTACCCGTCAAAAACGGAAGAAGTCCGTAGTCCCTAACAAACTTAATTCCCTCACTGAAAATGAAGAATATAATAAGAAAGATAAGCAATACGGACAAGACTGCTGATAATAGGAAAATTATCTCTCCGATTCTTTCCCTTGTTTTATTCATATTACTTTCCTAACTCACTGGTATTTTTGATAGTACCCTTGAAAATATCTTTTAATTGATCAACACTAACATCATCAAGTTTACTTTCCTTATTGACAACTATGGCTATACCATCTGTTGCAATAACAGAAACTTTAAGCTTGGCCTTTTCTTCATCCTTTAGTTCACGAGAAGCCATAGCTATTTGAGCTGCTCCATCAATACAAGCCTCAATACCTGATGATGAGCCATTGGATTGGATTTCGATTTTAGCATCTGGATTTAGCTTTTGATAAGCCTCTGCCATTTTTTCCATTAGGGGAGTAACTGAAGTAGAACCTGCCACAGTAATAGTTCCCTTAACTCCACTTGCCTCATACTTTTCAGTTTCTTTGATTGGAACGTAGCCTTTTTCCTTAACTATTTTTTGCCCTTGGTCTGATTTAACATATTTTAGGAAGTCCTTAGACAAATCATCAAGTCCAGCTTCCTTGTAAGCTAGGTTAAAGGGCCTAGAAATCTTGTAAGACTTATCTGCTACACTTTCTTCTGTAGCTTCAACACCATCAACCTTTAGGGCCTTAACAGTATCATTCAAAGAACCTAGAGATATATAGCCTATTGCATTAGCATCTTGGCTTACAGTTTGCATAACGCCATTAGTAGAGTTTTGGACCACAGCATCATCAGTAGTCATATCTTCTTTTTTGCCATCTTTTTCTTCCTCAAGACCTACAATTTCAACAAAGGCTCCACGAGTACCAGACCCATCCTCCCTAGAAACTACAGTAAAATCATAATCTGCCTTATCCTTACTAGCTTCATTATTAGCTACTTCCTCTTTAGTATCTTTAGGAGTATCAACTGCCTTATTATCATTTGAGCAAGCAGTAAATAACAAACCAAAAGAAAGAACTCCCACAAGAATCTTTGCATTATTAATTTTCATAAAATCTCCTTATTAAAATCATTTATTTTGTAAGTATATAATACAAGACAATTGTTTAACTTATCTAAAACTCATGTAAAGTTTATGTAAAATATCTTTGCAAAGAAAAGTCTGCCATTAAAAATAAGCATTAAAAAACAAGTAATTTCTTACTTGTCTATTTTTCTAAGAACTAGCTAATTTCCTTTATTTTTTTGCCTTTGGAATCTTTTTTTCTTCTTCAATTTTATATATTTTGGCGTAGTTTATTTGTTTATCAGATAGCCTTGTTTTTGCTTGGTCTTCTTCTAGAGTGGATTTAAAGGCGAGACCGCAGGAGGCTGATAGAAAGTTGGGGATGGGTATTAATTGGCCGGGAAAGTCATTAGCCTTTGCGAAAAGTTCCATCATCATGGCATCTGTTGTTGTGTCGAAGGTTATTACTATCATCTTAATCTCCTAGTATTTCTTTTAGGGCGGCTATTGTTTGATCTATTTCTTCTTTTTCATTGAAGTAGGAGAAGGAAAATCTCACTATGCCGTCTTTTTCTGTACCCAAGGCCTTGTGGGCTAGGGGTGCACAGTGGGCCCCTGCTCTTGTTGATATGTCGTATTTTTCAGCTAGTATTTTAGAGATTTCATCAGATGAAAGTTTCTTTGAGCTGATTGATACTATGCCAGCCCTATTTTCTAAATTGTCATCTCCATAGATTATTATTTGAGGCACTTCTTTTAGTCTTTTTGTAAAGTAGCTTAGGAGATCTTTTTCCTTATCTCTTATTTTGTTAAGGCCTATATCATTTATAAAGTCAAGGCCTGCATTAAGGGAGAGTATGCCATAAGCATTGATTGTTCCTGCTTCAAGGGCTTCGGGCATCTTGGTAGGATGGCTTTTGTCGAAGGAATTTATGCCTGAGCCACCAACTTTGATAGGTCTTGGATTTAGACCCTCCCTAACATATATGCCCCCTATGCCTTGGATGGCGAAAAGGGATTTATGACCTGTAAAGCACAAGACGTCGATTCCATATTTTTCTACATCTATGTCCAAAAGTCCTGCACTTTGGGCAGAATCTACAATTAGGATGAGGCCATGGGCTTTGGCAAAGGTAGAAATTCTTCTAAGGTCGGTGATGTTGCCACTTAGGTTTGAGACATGACTTATTACTATGGCCCTGGTATTTTCTTTTAGCAAGTCTTCTAGGCTATCAAGGTCTAATATAGCCCTAATCCTTTTGTCTTTTTTTATATCTATGTAAGAGATGGTAGTTCCCTTAGCCTCCTTTAGATAGAGGGGTCTTAGGACTGAGTTATGTTCCATCACGCTTGTTATGACATGACTTTCCCCATCTATGAAAGAAGAAATTGCAATGTTTAAGGCTTCTGTTGCGTTGTTGGTGAAGGAAATTCTTCTCGGGTCTTTGATATTAAAAAACTTGGCAAGCTTAATCCTTGTTTCAAGAACCATCCTTGAAGTTTCTAGGCTGATTTTATTGAAACCCCTAGAAGGATTGCCAATTTTGTTAAAATTTTCCATAAGCCTATCCCTAACTAGGTCTGGCTTAATAAGACTTGTCGCTGCATTATCTAAGTAAATCATGATAACTCCCTTCTAATAAAGCTTTTCCAAGACTATTATCTAATATATACTAGGCTTTGTCAATCGTTATCTTTAAGCCATCTAGCTGTATTTCCCTCTACTTAGAAAAGTTTATAAGTTTTTGTGAAAACATTTTTCTGTTTGTTTTTAAAAAATATTCGGTAAAATATTAATAGGAGGTTTTATGAAAAACTTAGAAGTGTGCGGTGGATGTAATGCAAAAATCTCCGCCGGCAATTTGGATAAATTGCTTTTTGATATTAAACCCTACAAGAGAGCTGACATCCTTGTCGGCTTTGACAAGAAGGATGATGCAGCAGTTATTGATATTGATGGAGAAACTTGCGTGATTCAGACCTTGGATTTTTTTCCAACTATGGTAGAAGACCCCTATCTTTTTGGTCAGATTGCAGCAGCCAACGCCCTAAGCGATGTCTATGCTATGGGTGGCGAAGTCCTTTGTGCCCTTAATATTGTTACTTTTCCTCTAGAAGAGGATTTTTCCATCCTAAAGGAAATCCTTCGTGGTGGTAATGATAAGGTTTGCGAAGCTAAGGCTAGCCTTACTGGTGGTCATTCCATCCACGATAAGACTATTAAATATGGTCTTTCTGTTACAGGCAAGGTCAATAAAAAGGATATTTGGCAAAACAACACTCCCCAAGATAAGGATGTAATTTTGCTTACAAAAAAATTAGGTACAGGTCTTCTTACAGCGAATTTCGCCCAGGGTCTTGTTAAAGAAGCGGACTTTTTGGCTTGCACAGAGCAAATGGCAAGGCTAAATAAGTACGCAAGAGATATTTTTGTAAAGTATGATATCCATGCAGCAACGGATATTACAGGCTTCGGCCTTTTAGGGCACTTATCTGAGATGGCAGGAGATGATTTTTCTATAGTTATTGATAGCAAGAAAGTCCCTATCCTTAGACCAAGTCTTGACCTTGCGAGAGATTTCCTTTACACCTCAGGAGGACAGAATAATAGGAATTTCCTAGCTGATAAGCTAGAATTTATGATTGATGATTTTGCCATGGAGGAAGTTCTCTTCGACCCTCAAACTTCTGGTGGTCTTTGTGTAGCAGTTGGTGAAAAAGAAGCAGAAAAAATTATAGAAGAATTTAGGGAAAATGATATGGATATTTGGCAAATCGGCCGAGTAATGAAGAAAAGATCCTACGCCCTAATTGTAAAATAAAGGAGATTTTATGAAAAAAATAGATTGTTTAGGAAAAGTTTGTCCCATTCCAGTAATCGAAACTAAGAAAATGATTAAGGAAAATCCAGAAGAAAAAGATTTTGAAATCCTAGTTGATAATGAAGTTGCAACTGAAAATCTAAAAAAGATGGCAAAGGAGCTTAAAATCGAATCAACTTGCGAAAAAATCGAAGCTGGCCTTTATAGGGTTAGCCTAAAGAAAAATGAGGCAAGCCAATGTGAGCTTATAGAAGATACTAGTTCAATAGATACTTTTTCTTATGTAGTTGCTATTTCTGATGATAGGATGGGTAAGGGCGATGAAGAATTTTCAAAAAGCCTACTCGAAGGCTTTATCTATGCCCTAACCGAGCAAGATGTAATTCCAGAGAAGGTAATTTTCTATAACAGGGGAGTAATGCTTACAAGTGTAAATGAAAAAACTGTCGAAGACCTCCAAAACTTGGCTTCCAAGGGTGTAGAAATCCTATCTTGTGGCCTTTGTCTTGGAAATTATAAGCTAAAGGAAAAACTTAAAGTCGGAGAAATTACAAATATGTATAAAATCGTAGAAATCCTAAGAAGTCATCATGTAGTTAGCCCATGCTAGATAAGACTTTTATCCTTTTTTCCTTCGAAAAGTTTGAAGAACCTGCGGCAGCCCTAGATAAGCTAAAAGATTTAGAAAAGGCAAGGCTTATTCCCCTACCCAGTCAAATTGATGCAGGATGTGGCTTTGCCCTTAGGATTTTGGAAAGAGATTTGCCCCTTGCCCTAAATAGACTTACTAAAAGAGATTATGATGGGATATTTTTGATGAAAAGAGATAAAAATGGAAGGATGTTAATAGAAAAATATGTATTTTGATAATTCTGCAACTAGCCTTCACAAGCCCCAAGCCCTAAAAGAAAAGTTCATAGAGCTTATAGAATCAGAAAAATATGGCAACCCCGCAAGGTCAGGTCATCTTCTTTCACAAAATACCATGCTTGCTATCTACGAGACTAAAAAGTCCCTAGCAAGACTTGCCCACATAGCTAATCCTTCTGACATAGTCCTTACAGAAAATGCGACCTATGCCCTAAATTTTGCTATCAAAAGCCTAGTTGAGAAGAAAGACCATGTGATAAGTTCGACAAGCGAGCACAATTCTGTCCTCCGTCCCCTCTATCAAAGTGGCTGTGAGCTTTCCTTGGTCGATTTTGATGAAAATTTCGACCTTGACTACGGAGCCCTTGAGAAAGAATTGAGGAAAAATAGCAAATTTCTAATTATAAATTCAGCTTCAAATCTTCTTGGAGAAGCCAAGGACCTAGACCGTCTTTACGACTTTGCCAAGGCCAATAAGCTAATAATGATAGTTGACCTCGCCCAATCCTTTGGCCTACTTGATATGAACCTTAGTAAATACGATAATTCTATCTTTGCCTTCACAGGTCATAAGTCCCTCTATGGGCCGAGCGGAACAGGAGGGCTGATAAAAAATGGTGAGTTTCCCTTTAAAGAAGTTTTTTCTGGAGGAAGTGGGATAAATTCCTTTGCTAAGACCATGCCCTGTGCCTTTCCTCAGATTTTTGAAGTTGGAACGGCCAATTTCTTAAATCAAATCGCCCTAAAGACTAGTGTTGATTTTATTCTTGATAAGGGAATAGAAAAAATTAAAGCTAAGTCCCTAAGTCTTGCGAGAAGTTTTTACAAGAAAGCTTCAGCAATTGATGGAATAAAATTCTACTCAAAAGATGATAAAAATCTTAAAACTCCCATAGTTTCTTTAAATATCAAAGACCTTCCATCAGGCGAAGTCGCCATGATTTTGGATGAAGACTACAACATCCAAACAAGGCCTGGAGCCCACTGCTCTCCCCTAATTCATAAGCACTTGGGCACAGAAGTCCAAGGCCTTGTGAGATTTTCTTTTTCATATTTTAATAGCTTTGAGGAAGTCGATAAGGCTGTAGAGGCTCTTTTTCATATAGCAAGAAGCCTTAGCGACTAATGATATAAGCAAAAAAAGCTGGTGCTTAGACCAAATGTCCTTACACCAGCTTTTGTAATTTTCTTATTTTTTCTCTATAATTTAATCTTCTATTATAGGCATCAAATATCATGGCTTTAGTTAAACTTCTGACTTGCGGCATTTTTATTGTTTTTTACCATCAATATTTCTGCCATTATTGATATGGCTATCTCTTCTACAGAGCCATTGTCTAGATCAAGGCCTATAGGAGTGTAGATTTTTTGAAGGTCTTTTTTATCAAAGCCTTCTTTTTCTAGTTGATCAAATACTCTAATTACCTTATTTTTTGAGCCAATCATCCCTAGATAGTGGTAGGAATCTTTCTTGTTTTTAAGAATTTCCCTTAGGGCCTGTGTATCATTGGCGTGACCCCTAGTTGCAAGGACTAGGTAGGTCTTATCCTTATCGAAGTCGATTTTTCTAACAGCTTCCTCGATTTCCATAGATAAATATTCTTTAATTCCTTCAAAGTCGTTTGCAGCTTTAAATTCTTCCCTATCGTCAACAATGGTTACTTCAAAGTTAGTCCTTGTTGCAATTCTAGCTAACTTTTGGGAAACATGGCCAGCTCCAAAGATTACTAGCTTATTTTTCGCCCTAAAATATTTTACGAAGCCTCGGGAATTTCCTCCACAGCTCATCTTTAACTCACCACTTGTAGAAAGATTGTAATCAAACTCGAAGGACTTAGCTTTTTCCATGCCTTCCATCGCCCTTCTAATTACATCTGCCTCGATTTTTCCTCCGCCAATTGTGCCAAGTGATGACCCATCTTCAAAAACTGCCATCAAGGAATTATCTTCGCCTGGAGTTGAGCCCTTGTTTTCTATAAGAAAGACTAGGGCACAATCCCTGCCTTTTTGGTTTTCCTCATAAATTTTTTCTAATATTTCAGCTTTCATAGACCCTTCCTTCTTTTTAGGATGAGAAGACCTTCGAGACTTCCTCCTCCTATTAGCCTTGCCTTATCTGATATGGTCTTGGCATTTCTTGGGATGACTCTTGGATCGACATCTCCAATCTTCATTCCCTCACTAACTTCTAAGCCTTCGTTAATCATGCCACGAACCATCCCGCAAAGACCTGAGTAGATCTTTTTGCCAGAAACTTCTGCTACAGCTTCACCTTTTTTTACGACAGAGCCTAGGTCTTTTATGATATGAAGCTTGCCACAAGCACTTGCCCTTAGGATTCTTTCTGTTGTAAAGCCGTTGATGTTTCCAGGATTACCTGTATTTGCTGCGGCAGGTCCCTCAAAGATTAATCGACCAAGGTCATGGCCCCTATTTGTTTCTATTACTAAATCAACGTCAACTCCTGCCTCAAAGCCAGGGCCTAGTCCTATGGTAATTGGAGCCATATCCCTATTAGTGCCTAGGTTTTTCTTAGCGAGTATTCCATCAATTACCGCTATAGGTTTAAGCTCATCAATAAATTTACCCTCAGGGTCAACTGTTACGGCAATTAAACCCTCATCAAAGGCCTTCTTTATCTCTTCTAGATTCTCACATTTTACTGCCCTTATATCTTCAATTTGGATTTCTCCCTCAAAAAGAGCTTGGGCTACAGCTACATTTCTTCTAATACAAGTTGGCTTTTCGATTTCAAGGACGAGGACATCAAAGCCTACCCTATTTAGCTTTTGGATAGTCCCTGTGGCTACATCGCCACCGCCCCTTACTATTACAAGCTTTTTATTCATGATCTTTTTTTAGCCTTTCATAAGCTTCTAGGGTGTCAATATCCAAAAGCTCATCTTCATTTCCTATCTCAACCTTGTTTGTCTTATCGTCTTTTGCAAAAATCATTCCCCCTTGGTCAGCTTCAAGGCTTAGGAGTTTTTTTCTATAGGAAGCTGGAAATATTACTGGAGCTCCCCTTCTCATACCAACTCTAGGGTAGGTCATTAAAGGATTTTCCTTAAAGGAAGCTATCAAATTCTTACAAGTTTCCTTACTAAGGAGGGGTTGGTCTGCTACAAAAAACATCATAGCCGCATCCTCATCACAAGCCCTAACTCCAAGCTTGATAGATGATGACTTACCTACTTCATTATCCTTATTTTCCAAGGCTAAAAAGCCCCTAACCTCTGCATCTTTTAGGATTTTTTCATAAGAAGAAGCAACAACAACCTTGTCAAAACCTATTTCTTCTAAGAGATCTAGGGCATATTCGTAGATTTTCTTTCCCCTAAATTCGAGCATGAGCTTATTTTCGCCCATCCTTTTTGAAAGTCCTGAAGCCATTAGTATTGCATTAATTTTCATAAAATTTGCCCTCCTTTATAGAGCCATAAGTAAATTTGATATCCTTGAAGGCGAAGTCTTTCTTAAATTCTTCAATCCTTTCGTAATCTTTCCTGCTTTCTACTTGGTTAAAGAAAAAATATTTATCTTTATCAAAAGCCTTGTAGAAACCCTTCTCGTAGGCTATCAATTTATTAATCATCTTATTATCTATGATACCAGAGCCAATATTTTTTGAAAAGCCCTGGAAATTGTAGATAAATTCTTCACTGGTCTTTCTTCCAAGTATTTTTATAGGAAGGACTCCTATAAGCTTACTTGTAAAATCATAGATTACAGGTTCGTGGTCATACCAAAACTTTAGGGGAAGATTCCTACAGCCATCGGCTTCGATTAAGACATAATCAAAATCTCCTAGTGTAGCTTTTAGTTTATCATAGCCTAGGCTTTGTAGCTTATCCTTTCCTTCTACTTTCTCTCCAAGACAGACTAATCTTTCCAACTTGTCATACTTATAAGAATCAAAAGAAGGGTAAATCCTATCAAATCCATCTTTAGGAAGGGCTATCTTAGTAGAAGTCGTAACCAAGACCCTCCCCTTTTTTCTTAAACTTAGGGCAAGACTTGTCATAAGACTTGTCTTGCCCCCACATCCAGTAATAGAAATTATATCATTTTTTCTTATATCAAATATCTCTTCAATTTTTTTCATTAAAATTCTTCTTTGGTTTACTATAAGCAGTTTCCTTCATAGGGAAATCTCTTCTTAGAACATGATCAAGCCTATAATAAGCTCCCTGAACAGCTGGGGCTACTGGAATTGTAGCAATCTCTCCAACTCCCTTAGCTCCGAAGGCCCTATCTAGTAAATCTTCATCCTTTTTTTGTACAAAGACTGTTTCAATTTCTGGAATCATTGGTGCTCTCCACAAGCCCAAAGTTCCATATTTGGCCTTGACCTTAGATTTATCTAGCTTGAAGTCCTCAGTTAGAGCATAACCAAGTCCCATGATTATTCCACCTTCTAGCTGACCTTCTATGGCCTTAGGATTTATTACCTTACCAGCATCAGTAGCTGCAAATACTTTTCTAACAGTTCCATCGTCATTTAAGATTACAACATTTGTAGAAAAACCATAGGCTATGTGGCTTACAGGGTTTTCCTTATCAGAATTTAGAGGATCTGTCGGATCAAAATATTCATGTATGAATTCTTTGCCATTAAGTTCTTTGATGTCACCAACCTTATCTAACTCTGCCTTAAATTTCTCAGAAACCTTCTTAACCGCTTCACCAGATATTAGGGTTTGACGAGAACCTGATGATGTTCCTGAATCTGGTGAGTTTGCTGAATTAGGATGGATAATCTTAACTTGATTAGATTTTAAGCCTGTTACATCAAGAACCATTTGCTTAAAGACTGTTTGCGCTCCTTGACCAAGATCGCTTGCTGCACAACATAAAACTGCTATGCCATCTTCTACAACTAACTTAGCCCTTCCCTTATCAGGAAGTCCAACTCCGACACCAGCGTTTTTCATGGCACAGGCTATACCTGCCCTGTCTATATTTTCTTCATAGATAGCTTTTGCAGCTTCAAGGGTCTCGACAAGGGATGTAGATGTATCAGCAATTTGACCATTTGGCAAGACTTCGCCAGGTCTAATAGCGTTTTTGTATCTTATCTCCCAAGGAGAAATCCCTACTTTTTCGGCAAGTAAGTTTATATTACTTTCGAAGGCAAAGTTTGATTGGCAAACTCCAAAACCTCTGAAAGCTCCTGCTGGTGGATTGTTGGTGTAGTAGCCATAACCATCTATTTGAGTGTTCTCATAATGGTAAGGGCCTACTGAGTGGGTACAGGCTCTTTCTAGAACTGGTCCACAAAGGGATGCGTAAGCACCTGTATCCATCTTGATAGTTGCCTGCATGGCTAGGAAGTTTCCTTCTTCATCACAACCGAGCTTGAAGGTTCCTATCATAGGGTGTCTTTTTGGATGGAATCTTAGGGATTCATCTCGGCTAAATTTAACTTTTACCCTAATTTGGTACTTATAGGCAGCAAGGGCTGCTAAGTGTTGGCAAGATACGTCTTCCTTGCCGCCAAAGCCTCCTCCTATCAATTTATTCTCAACTACAACTCTTTCTGGTTCATCTTGCCAGCCAAACATTATTAGAGTTTCTTTCCTTGTATCATAGACTGATTGGTCAGTTGTATAAAGCTTAACTCCATCTCCCATAGGCTCAGCTATCGCACATTCTGGCTCTAGGAAGGCGTGCTCTGTAAAGGGGGTTGTATAAGTTTCTTCAACTATGTACTTACATTTCTTGAAGGCTTCCTCGGCATTACCACGGCTTACGTGACGCTCTTGGCAGAGATTTCCTGTAGGATGAACTAAAGGAGCATTTGGATCTTCTGCTTCGGCTATTGATGAAACAGGAGTAAGCTCCTCATATTCTATTTCTACTAGCTTTTTAGCTTCTTCAAGAATTTTTGTATTTTCTGCGACTACAAGGCAGATAGCGTCTCCCATGCTCCTTGTTATATCGCCTTCAGCTATGAAAACATCCCAATCTTGGAAGATATGGCCTACCTTGTTGTTTGGAACATCTTTAGCTGTAAGAACCCCATAAACCCCATCGAGGGCTTCGGCCTTGGACTTATCAATTTTAAGGATTCTTGCCCTTGGATATTTGCTTCTTATGGCTGATGCGACTTTTGTATCTGGAAGAATCATATCATCGACATATTCACCAACTCCAAGAACCTTATCATGAGCATCTATTCTAAAGAACTCATCTCCAACCTTAATCCCGTCTTTTTCGTCATTTGTTATTTCTATATTGCCATTAATTATCTCTGAGGCAAGCTTAATGCCTTTGATGATTTTAACATAGCCTGTGCACCTACAAATATTTTGCTTAATACCATCCTTGATATCATCTTCGCTAGGGTTTGGATTTTGACGAATGATCGCCGCTCCACTCATAACCATGCCTGGAATACAGAAACCACATTGAACTGCCCCAGCCTTAGAGAAGGCGTGGACAAAGGCATTTTTTTCTAAGTCTGTTAGGCCTTCTATGGTAAGGATTTCTTTGCCAGCAAGTTTTGATAACTTCCTAGTACAAGCTAGGGTCTTGGCATCATCGACCATTACAGTACAAGTACCACAAGCTCCTTGGGAACAACCGTCTTTAACTGAAACAATTTTTAAATCATCACGCAAAAACCTCAGTAGAGTTTTATCTTCGTAGGTCTCATACGATTTGTTATTTATATTAACGATAAAAGGTTCTTGACCTTCTATCCTTTCTCCTATCAAAATATTAGTCATGTTTTCTCCTAATCAAATTTTCTTTTAATAAATCTACCCTGGCCCTTCTTAGCATGGTAGCCATCATCATCTAAAATAACCTTTCCACGGGCTATAAGTAGCTTTAATTTATAAGAGGACTTAAATCCTTCATAAGTCGTATAATCACATACCGAATGTCTATTGGCCTGGCTAATTGTATAGCTTTTCTCATCAAATATGGCAATGTCAGCATCTTTTCCTACTTCAATACTTCCCTTCTTGTGGGAAAGACCGAAAATCTTAGCAGGATTTTTGCTAAGAAGCTCTGTCAAAGTTTTTAGGGAAATTCCCCTCCTTACTCCTTCAGTAAGAATAACTTCCATCCTCTCTTCTATTCCTGGTATGCCTCCTGGAGCATTGAGGAAATCATCCTTGTAAGGAAGTTTTTCTTTTTCGTAGAAAAATGGGCAATGATCAGTAGCAATAACATTAACTGTGCCATCAGCTACCCCTTCCCAGAGAGCCTCTAGGTCAGATTTTTTCCTTAGAGGTGGAGCACAAATATATTTAACTCCTTGGCTTGGGCCACCCTCTTCATATTTTTCTTCTGTTAAGGTCAAATATTGGGTGCAGGTTTCGCAATATAGGTTCTTTACCCCACGTTTTCTAGCATTTCTAATCTCATTTAGACCCAAGGCTGATGAAGTATGAACTATATAAAGCTTAGGAAAACCTGCAAGCTCGCTTAAATAAATTAGCCTATTAATTGCTTCTGCCTCAGCTTCTGCTGGTCTAGTTTTGGCATGGAAAATTGGTGAAAGCTTGCCTGCCTTTTGGGCTTCGTCTCTTAATTCTTTAATCATACCATCGTTTTCACAATGAACGCAGACTACTGTGCCAGTTTCTTTTGCCTTCTTTAAAATCTTTAGCATAGAATCATCTTCAAGCTTTCCGCCATAGGTTGTATAAATCTTTGTAGAAACAATCCCTTCTTTGTAAAGCTTTTCAAGCTCATCCAAAATTTGATCAGATGCTTTTTGGATAGCCCCATGGAAAGAATAATCAATTACACAAACTCCATCTGCCATCTTGTGGTACTTAGCTATCATATCTGAAACCAAAGAATCTTTTGGACCAAAGGCTATATGATCGACAATAGAAGTTGTTCCTCCAAAGCTTGCCGCCCTTGTTCCTGTATAGAAGTCATCAATGGATACAAATTTTCCCAAGTCAAGGGATAGGTGGGTGTGAACATCTACTCCTCCTGCAAGGACGAGTTTTCCTTCACAGTTAATTTCCCTATCTGCTCTCTTATCTATACAATCTGCTATTTCAGCTATTGTTTCATCTTCAATATATAAATCCTTTTTCAAAAATTTATCTTCGCAAAGTATTTGCGCATTTTTTAATAAAATAGACATCTTATCTCCTAAATTTATAGTATGTAACATGTTACAATAAAAATTAAAATGAATTTCAGTTAACGTTTACACTCACTTATATTTTAACACAAAAGAACTAAAAGTTAAATTTTTCCTTAAAGAAATTCATTAGATTTTTAGACTTAATTAAGGATTTAGATAATTAAAATTTCTTAACTAAGCTTATTATTAAGCAAGTAAATTCTAAAGCTTTTTTCTAGGCTAGTGCTTGTACTTTTCTTGTAAAGCTAGATAGATGTAAATTTGATAAAACTCAAAAAGAAGCAAAAGCCCTTTTTGAGTTTTTTATCTTTTTTTGATTGAATCTTTGTTGCCTTATCTGGATTTATGGCTTGGCTTTTATTTATTTTCACCGTCTTTAGCTATTTCTATCTCTATTGCATCTTCAACAGCTCTTAGGATATTTTCATATCCTGTGCATCTACACATATTTCCTGCAAGTTCAACCCTTAGTTCATCTCTTGTATATCTAATCTTTCTATGAACTACTTCTGTCGCCCTTATTATAAAGCCTGGAGTACAGAATCCACATTGAACTGCTGCATGATCAATGAAGGCTTGTTGGACTAAGCTTATTGAGCCATCAGAGGCTTTAAGTCCTTCTGTTGTCCATATGTCTTTTCCTTCAGCCCAAATGGCAAGAGATAGGCAAGAGTCAACACTTTCTCCATCTATTAAGACGGAACATGCTCCACATTCTCCAACTTCACAACCCTTCTTAACAGATGTTAGGCCAAAATCTCCCCTCAAAAAGTCTGTTAGGGATGCTCTCTTATCTACCATCTTTTCGACAGGCACTCCATTTACCCTACATTTTACGAGCTTGTAATTTGGTTTGTAATATGATATTTTTTCAGCTTTTGGTGCGTATGGTCCATATTCTTTAGTGTGCATTTTTCTCTCCTCTAAAATCTTCTAGGCAGGCTCTTAGGTTTCTACAGCAAATTTCGTATAAGATTTGTGTTCTTAACTCTTTGCTAGCTCTCCAAGAGTTTCTTGGTGAGAGTTCTTCAAGGGCAAGTTTTGCAAAGGCCCTTATATTTTCTTCGTTTAGTTCTTTTCCTATGAAGGCTTCTTCAGCCTTGTAGACTCTTACTGGAATAACTGAAGCAACTCCATAGCAGGCCTTGATTTTTTCTATTATTCCCTTATCGTCTAGCTTTACATTAACTGCACAAGAGCTTGTTGCTATATCCATGGCATTTCTCATAGCATATTTGAAGTAATGACCATAAAAGCCCTTGTAGTTTTCTTCTTTTATCTTAAATCCTACGCATAGTTCATCATCTTCTAGATAAACCTTGCCAAGTCCCTTGTAAAAGTCTGTAATTGGAACTTCTCTTCTGCCTTTTGCGCTAGCTATTTCTACAATAGCATCTAGAACAAACATACTAGGTGCAGAGTCTGCTGATGGAGCAGCATTGCAGATATTTCCTCCAATTGTTGCAGCATTTCTTAGTTGAGGGCCCCCTGCTGTTAGGACAGCCTTGCCAAGGAAATCTATATTTTCTTTGATTATTGGATTTCCTGCTAGGTGGGCGAAAGTTTGTATGCTTCCGATTTTTATTGTTTTATCTTCTAGCATTTCAATTTTGTCTAGTTCATCAATAAGGTGGATAGATAGAAGTTCTTTATCTTCCATGCTACCTTCTCTTAGCTTAACGAGGACATCTGTTCCACCTGCGATTATTCTCAAGTTTGGTTTTTCCTTTAGAATTTCGCATGCTTCATCTACAGTATAAGCTTCATAAATATTTTCTACATCAAACATTTCAAATCCTTTCTTATAAGTCGTTATCTATTAGTCCAGCTTCCTTAAATAATGGGAAGAGAACGTGTGGTGTCATTGGAGCCTTTCTAACTGGTACTCCTGTTGCCTGATAGATAGCATTTCTAATGGCAGGAGCTGGTGCACATGTTGGTGGCTCTCCAAGGGATTTGGTGTTGAATGGACTTGTTGGTTCAGGATTTTCTATAAAATATACTTCAAATTCTGGAGTATCAGCTACAGTTCCTAGCTTATAGTCTAGTAGATTGTTATTTAGAATTTTTCCCTTATCGTTATATTTCATCTCTTCTGATAGAGCGAAACCTACTGCCATGCTCATACCACCATGGGCTTGGGCTTCTGCTAGGGCTGGATTTATAAGTCTACCTACATCATGAACATTGATTAATTTTAGAACTTTTACCTTTCCTAAATTGATATCAACTTCAACTTCAGCAAAGCTTGCTCCGAAGGAGTAGGCATTAGACCTTATGGTGTGGGTTTCCTCTGCTGTTATGTGTAGGTTTGGATCTTTTAGGGTGTACATTGCTTCTGTCGCAAGATCTTCCATACTTAGTAAAATCTTTCCGTCAGGAACTCTAACTATGTTACTTTCAACAATATCGAGATTATCTTCTGTTATACCTGTTTGTAGATAAGCCCTGTGAAGGATTTTTTTCTTTAGAGATTTTGCAGTTTTTGTTATTGAGAAGGAAGCCATATAGGTTTGTCTTGAAGCATAAGCTCCAAAACCGAATGGAGCTACATCTGTATCTTGGTTTGATACTATGTGGATATCTTCAAACTTCATTCCTATTGCATCGGCTGCCATTTGTGAAAATGCAGTATCTGCACCTTGACCAATCTCTGTTTCAGGAAGTTGGACTTGGACTGAACCATCTTCATTAACTATCATCCTACAAGAAGATGATTCTAGGGAAATTGGATAAACACCTGTGTTATACCAGTAAACTGCACATCCTACCCCTCTTCTATAATTACCTGTTTGATTTTGATATTTTTCTTTCTTCTTGTAATAATCCATCTCCTTAGCTCCCTTTTCTAGGCAAGCTCTGAAAGAATCAAAATAGTTTTGATTGTGGGAGAATGGATCATAATAGTCTTTAGGCATTACATTTCTTAATTTTAATTCCAAAGGATCCATGCCTAAGGCCTTGGCAACTTCATCGTGGTGGCTCTCATTTACAAACATAGCTTGAGGAATACCATAACCTCTCATAGCTCCACCTGTTGGAAGATTTGTATAGATTGAGTAAGCTTCAGCTTTAACATTCTCACAAGGATATAATTGGTGGAAACAGTTTAAAGCCTTGGATGCAATTGAGTGGCCGTGAGAAGCATAAGCACCATTATTTGAGAAAATTCTTAGCTCTCTTGCTACATAATCGCCATTTTTTCTAACATATGAAGCTATATATACCTTCATAGCGTGTCTTGTTCTAGTAGATACAAAAGTTTCTTCCCTACTTGGTAGAAGCTTAACAGGATGGCCTGCCACTAGGGTTGTTAGGTAGGAACATAGGGGTTCATAGAGGGTATCTTGTTTATTACCAAAACCTCCACCTATATATGGCTTAATAACTCTAACCTTACCCCAACCAATACCTAGGGCTTGACCGATACATCTTCTTACTATGTGAGGGATTTGTGTTGAAGCAACACAGACGATTTTACCTGCCTCCATATAGGCATAAACATCTGGATTTTCCAAATGGCAATGTTGAATCATTGGTGTTTCATACCAACCTTCAACCTTAATTAGTCCTTCTTCCTTAATAGCTTCTTCGAAATTTCCTCTGATATTAGTAGTATGCTTTAGAATATTGTCTGGGTTTTCTTCATGAATTGGATGGCTTACATCCTTCATAGCATCGAAAACATCAGTTTTTACCTCATATTCTTCATACTCTACCTTGATTTTCTTTAAGGCTTGTTTGGCAGAAACTTCATCTAGGGCTATTACTGCTGCAATATCATCACCAAAATATCTAACATGCTCATTTAACAATCTCCTATCAGCTATATCTTGGTGAACTTTTTCTGTTGACCAAGGGTGGCCTGCAGTTGGGAAGCAATGCTTTGGTACATCAAAACAAGTTACTATTTTGATAACCCCAGGCACTTTCTTTGCTTCGTCAAGATCAAATTTTACTACTCGACCATGTCCTATAGTAGAATGCAATATTTTTGCAGTGTAGCAATCTTTAGGCATCAAGTCTTCAGCAAACTTTGCTCTTCCAGTTACCTTATCGAAAGCATCTACTCTTTTCACATCTTTTCCTACGTACATACTTAACCTCCTATCGACAATAAGTTAATTTGTAAGAATTTCGACTCGCTTGGATAATAATCTGCGAAAAAATAAAGCAAGCCTTAAAGCTTTTTCCGCTTGTATAAAGACATCTAAAATATACTATTAGATGCAAGAATATATTTTAGAAATATTTATATATTCATTTATATTTGTAATCCCTTTTATATGTATACCCCGAGCGGGGCAAAAATCGGGGAAAATCCCCAATTTTTGTTATTTTTCTTCAATATCTATTGCTATTTCCATTTCTTCTTCCTTTTTAACTTTTGGAAGTAGGAAGGTTAGCACTAGGGCGATTACAAATACATTTGCTACTGGGTTTCCTGAAAATACATCTCTTAAAAGAGGTGGGAATTCCTTAAATATTTCAGGCATTTGTGTAAAACCAATACCGATACTTAAAGAAAGAGCAGCGATTGTTGTATTTCTTGATGTGAAACCACATCTAGCAATCATATTCATACCACTTACAACGATTGAACCGAACATCATAATTGTACAACCACCAAGAACTGGCTCTGGTAGGGTTGAGAAGAATGCTCCTATTTTTGGGAACAAAGCTGCAAGAATTAGAGTCAAAGCACCAAACATTATGGTAAATCTATTTACTACCTTTGTCATTGCAACAAGACCAACATTTTGGCTAAATGATGTGATTGGTGAACATCCGAATAGTCCAGATACAGCACTTAGGAAACCATCACAAGCAAGAGAACCTTGTACTTCTCTTTCAGTTATATCTCTTCCTAAACCACCCACACAAACTGCTGTTGTATCTCCAATAGTTTCAGCTGCTGAAACAAGGAAAACTACAACGAGGGCTATAATAGCATTTAAGTTAAACTCTGGCTTAAATGGTAAAAAATGTGGAATAGCTACAAACTTAGCATCGAGTATTGGATTAAAATCAACCCTACCCAAAAATACAGAAAGTATATAACCAACGATTAGACCAAATAATACAGAAAGTTGCTTCCAAAATCCTTTTGCAAGTGAATTAAATGATATACAAGCAACCAAAGTAACAAGACCGATAAGCAAATTTTGTGTTGAGCCGAAATCTGCTGCACCATGGCCACCACCAAAGGAAGCTGCACCTACATTAAGAAGTGAAAAACCTATAGTAGTAACAACACAGGCAGAAACTATAGGAGAAACAAACTTTCTCCAATACTTAGCACAAAGACCTAGACATCCTTCAATACAACCACCAACTATAACCGCACCAACCATTGTTGGATAGTTATAAGTAGTAGCTACATACAAAAGAGAAGCTAGGAAGGTAAAACTTACACCCATTATAACTGGTAACTTCGCACCTATCTTCCAAACTGGATATAATTGGATAAGTGATCCTAGACCTGCTACAAACATAGCGTTTTGAATTAGCATTGGTAAGTTAATTTCAAGTTCTGGGTGAGCCTTAGTTGCAGCTCCAACTACGATTATAATTGGAACTAGGTTAGAAATAAACATCGCTAGCACGTGTTGTAGGCCGAACGGAATTGCCTTAGCAACAGGTACTCTACCTTCAAGTTTGTAAATATTATCAATACTTACATCGGTATTCTTTTCGATTTTCATAGATTTCCTCCATTATTCTATGTTTTGTTCTTATCTATAGTTAAGCTAAGGCTAAGCTATTCGGTGATATCGTTTGTATAACTTTTTATGTTTATCCTCTCTTTCTTATGTATTATTACTAGCTATTACTAATAACAAAATAAAAGTTATCCAAAGATTCCCCCTCAAAGCTTTGCAAAAGCTATTAAATACTTTTGAGGTTTAAAGTATTTTAGCGAATTGTTTTTAGATGTTGTTCCGTTATTTTTTTAACAATCGCTTTCAAAATAAAAGTCACCCGCACATATGTAAAGATGACTAATTTTACTTAGTATCATTATACTTCAAAATTCTCTTCTACAAATCTATCCTCATCAGTTTCTGGGATGACTATATTCATGATTACAGATGATATTGCTGCTAGTACAACTGGACTTGCTCCTATGGCTATTTTTAATCCTTCTGGCAAGAAATAAACTCCACTTGCATCTGCACTTGCAACTACAGTTGTAAATCCAAAACCCAAGGCAACAGATATACCAACTATTGAGGTATTTCTAAGACTAAGGGGTTGGCTTGTAATCATCCTAATGCCATTCATAGAAATGGCTGCAAAGACTGATAGGGTTGCTCCTCCAATTACCGGAAAAGGTATGGTAGTAAGAAGCGAAGATAATTTTGGAAAAAGTCCAGCTATAAAGATTATGAAAGCTGCCATGGTAAAGACTTTTTTGTTAACTACCTTGTTTATAGAAACGATACCAGCATTTTGAGAAAAAGTCGCTGTTGGTAGGATTCCAAGGAAGGCTCCAAAAATATTAGCTAAACCAAATCCTGCAATTCCACCTTCAAGTTCCCTCTCTGTCGGATTTCTGTCCATACCTCCGACTGTAGTCGAGGTCATATCTCCTATAGCTTCGATAGAAGTTACTATAAAGATTATTACAACTGAAATTATCGCTGCAAAATCAAATTTTACGCCAAAATGAAGGGGTCTAATCAAAGAAAACCAAGCTGCATTCCTTACGCTAGTAAAATCTACCATACCAAAGCCTAGGGATAGGGCGTAGCCACAAAGCATGGCTATGAGAACTGAAGATAGTTTAGTTAGTCCCTTGCCGAAATGAGTTAGCCCTATATTTATGGATAGGGTTACAAGAGCTATTAGCCAATTTTGCCAAGCTCCCCAACCAGGCATACTAACATCTCCCCCTCCACCCATATAATTTATTGCAACAGGATATAGGGATAAGCCTATGCACAAAACAACTGTGCCTGCAACCAAGGGTGGGAAATATGGCATTATGTACTTTAGAAGAAAGCCAAAGGCTATGGTAAGAAGACCGCCTATTATCTGGGCTCCAAAAATTATCGCTATCGCCTCACTTCCACCTAGGCCCTTAAACTGACCAGCAAGGGCAATCATAGTTGGAACAAAAGCAAAACTTACCCCATAAATCATAGGTAGTCTTGATCCAAACTTCTTTATAGGATAAATTATCAAAAAGGTCGTAAGAGCTGAACCAATCAAGGACATTTGCACTAAAATCGTGGCATCCTCGGGGCTTAGGCCTGCTGCTGCCGCCAGGATAATAGGTGGAGATATGCATCCTGCAATCATGGCTATTACATGTTGGAGGGCTAGAGGAAAGGCTTCTTTGTTGCTAACCTCGCCTTCAAATTTAAAAAGGTCATTTCGAATAGTTTTCATAAAACACTCCGTTATTTTTTTAACATTTCCATTTAAAATAATTGTCATCTTTTAAGATTAAGATGACAATTATTTTTTTATTTATCCATTTGTTCTCTTTCTCTAGCTTCTTCTTCTATGGATTTTTTTGGTAATATAATATTTAGGAAGAAGGCAATTAAAGTTGCAAGAACGACTGGTGATGATGTGAATACCATCCTAAACCAATCAGGGAATTGTGCCAAAGCATCAGGGTGAACTTGGGTTATACCCATACCCAAGGCTATAGCAAGACCTATGATGGTTACATTTCTTGTACTCATTTCATCTGATGTGATAAGCCTCATACCACTCATGGTTATTTGAGCAAATACAGTTACTGTAGCTCCTCCTATTACGGCTTGAGGTACAGAAAGCATAAGGCCACCAAACTTAGGTATAAATCCAGCTACTAATATCATAATAGCTGTAATCTTTAGTACATGTCTTGAAACTACTTTTGTGAGTGAAACTATTCCTACGTTTTGTGAGTAAGAGGCTGTTGGTAGACCGCCAATAAATGATGATATCATATTTACTACTCCATAAGCCTTTATTCCACCTTCTAGTTCTTTTTCACTAGGTTGTCTATCCATACCACCTGCTGTTGTTGAAGAGAAGTCTCCTACAGCCTGGATGGAGTTTACTACAAACATAACTGCCATGGTAATACATGCATCCAAGTGGAAGTTTATTTTAAATGGCATAAGGCTTGGAATGGTAATCCAACTTGCTTCTTGAAGTTTTGAAAAATCTACTATTCCTAGGAAAAGAGAAGCTATATAACCAACACTTATTCCTATAAGGATAGCTGAAAGTTTTATTAGTCCCTTTCCATACATATTACAAATTATTACTACTGCAAGAGTTATCAATGATACTGCCCAATAAACTAGATGACCTTGATCAGGATTTCCCTTGCCACCAGCCATGTAATTCAAGGCTACAGAATACAAGGATAAACCTATAGTAAGTACAACAGTACCTGACACCATTGGTGGGAAGTACTTATAAAGCCATTTAATATTCATTCCTACAATAAAGGCAACAATGCCTCCGACTATCTGAGCTCCAAAAACAGCTCCTATTCCATATTTAACAGCAACAGAAACTATAACCGGTATGTAAGCAAAGGATACTCCCATAATCATAGGTAGTCTAGATCCGAGTCCTAATTTATAGATAGGATATAGTTGTAAAAATGTTGCAAGGGCTGCCACAAACATTCCTGCTTGAATCAAATATACTGATTGTTCAGGGCTAAGTGCATGGGGTGTGTTTGCCAAAGTATTTGTTAGAACGATTGCTGGTAGAGTGTTTCCAACAATCATGGCTAATAAATGCTGGAGGGCTATAGGAAAAGATTTCTTTAAATCAGGCTTACCATCTATATCAAATAAAGATTTCGATACTGGGCCAGTTGTATTTTTCTGCATAATTTCTCCTTGTCTATTTCCAAAATTCTTTATGTATTTGGATTATTTCTTCTCTTACATCATCTATTGGACCAACAACCTTTATTTCATGTTGTCCAGAACTAAGCACTTTCCTACAATCAAGAGACATTGTAGGATTTCTTAAGTCTTCTCCGGTAAGTATTTTAAGATCAACTTCGCTTATTCCATACACTACTCTACCGATTCCAGTCCAATAGATTGCTCCAGAGCACATTGCACAAGGCTCTGCAGTTGTAATAAGAGTTGTTGTTTTTAAAAACTCTTTATCATATTTTTTTGAAGCCATTTCACATAGCTTTAATTCAGCATGTGCAGTTGCAACACCTAATGTTTTCTCAAGGTTACCGGATTCTAACAGTATATTCCCAGCATCGTCAACTAAAATAGCTCCAAATGGATTATTACCATTTTCAACAGATTTTTTTGCTATTTGATTAGCTTCTTTAAGAAGTTTACTATAGTCAATATTCATTATGGTCTCCATTTGTAAAAGCCTATAATTGATAGTACTAAACCAATTAAAAGAACCAATGTTCCAAGGTTTCTGTACAAATCAACAGTTGATAGACAACTAACAAATGATCCAATTCCCATTAATATTATTCCTAATAATGCAAACATTTTAAATTTTTTTATATTTTCTACCATAATCATCTCCTATTTTCCCTTACCAAATTTATAAATGATTGGGTATAAAATCATAGCGAAAATTATTCCATTCAAGGCAGGTAATCCGAATACTCTAGTTAGGAGACTTTCATTTGTTCCAAAAAATCCTATAAGCACGTACACTGCTACAAGCGTTATTGCCCATGTAAGCCATGGTGTTATACTCCATTTTCTTAAGTCAGCATGTTCTAATTCTTCATATTTTCCTTTATTTACTATATAATAGTCTGATAAGATTATGCCTGCTAAAGGTGGTACTATTATCCCTAATGTATTAAGGAATTTAAATAAAACATCAATCTGATATGGTCTAGTTAAACATAATAATCCAGATATTATCAAAATAACCGCAATAATCTTCTTCCTATCTTTCGAAAAAGTATTTGAAAGGTTTAACGAAGATGAATACATATTCGCTGCATTAGTAGTAAATATATTGGTTGTCATCAAGATAAGACTTGGTATTACTAACCCTAGTCCTAACAAAACCTCAGTTAAATCTGAATTATTACTTCCTATAGCAGATATGGCTCCACACACAATTAACAAGCTATTACCAAATAATAATCCTACGGCTGCAGATTTCATAGCATCTTTTGGAGTTTTAGCAAATCTCATTATATCTGCTATTGCTGTAGCTGCTGAAAAAACCCATGTTCCTATTACAATTGTAACACCTTCAACTAAACTCATTTTTGTATCAGGAGCATAATCTATAATATTGTGCCAACCAACAAGACCACCAGATCTAATTGCTGTTGCTAATGATAGGAATATTATTGCAGGAATTGCTACATAACCTAACACAGTTATCGCTTCCATTCCTTTAAGTGCAAATAGTCCCATTATTATTGCACTTGCAAATAGAATAATTAACTCAGCAAATCCTGTGATGCCAAAGATTTGAGATACAAAATGACCGAATATCGCAGACTGTATTGTGTACCATCCTATACTTACAATTGGTACAAACATCGTTGCAATTTTAGACCCTTTTTCTCCAAAAGAGTATCTTGTCATTAAAGCAAAGGATAACCCTGTTCTAGCAGCCATATTTGCCACTGCCATAGCAATTACTGTCAAAAATATATTACCTAATACTATTGTTAAAATAATATCTTTGAAACTTAAACCATCCGCTAAACCTCCTCCTGTTATCATACTTGTAATAACAAAGACGAATCCAAGCCAAACAATGGTTATGCCCCAAAAATTTTTTCTACTATTAACAGGTACTGGAGAATTCTCAAAATCTTGATCAATTTCTTCTATTTGTTTAAAGTTCTTATCTTCCATAAAATCCTCTATTGTTTATTAAGTTTTGCCTAGAGCTTAGGCCATATTTCTTTTGCTCTTTGTCTTGATTCTGCGTGGATTTTCGCTTGGTCTACCTTTACTATTATCTTATCTTTCATTACAAATTCACCATTTATAATGGAATCATTTACAAGTCTTCCTGTTAGACCGAAGAGGGCATGTCCACCCCAGTTGTTAGCATTAAGTGGTGTATGTGGATCATAATCAATAGTGATTATATCAGCATAAGCACCTTCTTCTATTCTTCCAACTTTTCTTTCTAGGTATCTATCCATTATTTTTGGATTGTTTTGGAATTGAAGTTGTAGGGTTTCAGCAAAGCCCTTTGTTGGATCGCAAGCATTATGAGCTAGTAGGATGTTTGATACTTTCATTGATTCAAACATATCGTTGGTATAGGCATCTGTTCCGAGTCCAACGAGGATTCCTTTTTCTAACATTCTTAGGATTGGTGGGCAACCTACGGCGTTATTCATATTGCTTTCTGGATTAAATACTGCCATAGCATTGTGGTGTTTTAGGATATCCATTTCTCTTTCGTTTACATGGACGTTGTGAACTGATAGGGTATGGTCTGAGAATATGTCAAAGTCTTCGAGTCTTTCAACTACTCTTTTGCCATGCTTTCTGATAGTTTCCCATTGATCTTCAATTCCTTCTGCAACGTGAACATGGTAGCCATCATAGACACCTTCCATTGCCTCTCTAGCCTTATCAAGGGTCTCATCACTTACTGTAAAGGAAGCGTGGATTCCGAATAGACCGCTAAGCATATCGTCTTCTTTTTGAGCTTGCTTAATCCATGCTATATTTTCCTTTATCCCTTGATCTCTTTTTTCCATCCCATCTCTGTCTGATAATTCATAACAAAGACTTGCTCTCATTCCTACTTCTTTTGCTGCTTCTGCAAGGGTAAACAATGATCCTTCTATGGAGTTTGGGCCAGCATGGTGGTCGATTATAGTTGTTACACCATTTTGGATTGATTCCATATAGGTTACAAGACCGTTGATTTTAACGTCTTCTAGTTTTAATTGTTTATCTAGGGCCCACCATAGGTTTTCCAAAACATGGAAGAAGTTGTCGGTTGGTTTTGATGCAGCCATACCTCTTGCATATGATGAATAGATGTGTGAGTGAGCACAAATTAGACCTGGCATTACAAGTTTGTCAGATTTGTCGATAACTTCTTCATTTGGATATTTTTTGATTATATCTTCAGTTTTTCCTATATCTTTTATGAGATTGTCTTTGATGAAGATTGCTGAATTTTCGTAGAAGTTATTAGCTTCGTCGTTTGCTATTATAGCTTTTGCTGTAATTATCATGCTTGCTCCTTTTTTTATTTATTTAAAACTAGACTTGGTTTTAGATAGTAAGCATAGTCTTTTTCTATGGCTTTTATTAATCTAACAAGATTTTCACTTAAATCTTTTTCCATATCCCTTGTTTGGATGATATTTCCATTTTCTAATCTTACTTTGTAACTTCCATCGTCTAGGTTTAGGATACCTACGTTTGTAGAGTCAAGGAAATCCTCTTCGCTCCAGAATACTGTAAACTTATCTTTGTAAGGTCTTCCAGCATGAGGACAGAATACTCCACAGTTGCCACATTCGTTGCACATTCCATCTAGGTGGATGATTTGGTGGAGGTTGTTGAAGCCTTCTACTCTTATTTGTGCATTAGCTCTATTTGGGCAAACTTCTGTACATACTTCACAGATTTGATCGCATTTGAGGCATCTATTTCCTTCGTTTTTGCCTTCTTTTACATCTAAGAGTTTTCCTCTCTTATTGTAGAGTGTTTCCTTCTCTTCTTTGACTTCGAATTTCTTAAAGTCATTTCCAAGGCCTTCCTTCTTGAGGATGTCTAGGGCAACAGTTTTTGCATCTCCCATGGCCTTAACTATTGTAGAAG
Organism: Anaerococcus tetradius; assembly: GCF_947087635.1. Lineage (NCBI taxonomy): Bacteria > Bacillati > Bacillota > Tissierellia > Tissierellales > Peptoniphilaceae > Anaerococcus > Anaerococcus tetradius. The sequence continues at coordinate 18,232 of NZ_CAMUDP010000009.1, read as the reverse complement.
CTCCAGTTTTGCAATCGCCTATGATATATACGTTTTCTATATTTGATTCGCTTGTTGGTAAAAGTTTTGGTCTATTTCTATCATCAAGGTTAATATTATTGTCGATAAATTGTTGGCTATCTACCCTAGCTCCAGTTGCTCCTATAACATTGTCGAATTCCATTTCTACAAATTCTCCAGTGCCTTCAACTCTCTTTCTTCCACTTTGGTCGAAATCACCGAGTTTCATCTTTTCGCATTTTAGGATTTTGCCATCATAAGAAATTGGTGCAAGTAGCTCTAGTATCTTGTGGCCTTCTTTCTTAACATCATTTACTTCTTCTTGGGTTGCAGGCATGTAGGCTTCAGTTCTTCTATAAACTAGGCATACTTCATCAACACCAGCTTGACGAGCTGCTGTTCTTGTACAGTCCATGGCAACATCTCCTGCTCCAACTACTGCTACCTTCTTGCCGAGTTTTACTCCCTTTTCCATCCTTGCTTGCCATAAGAAATCTAAGGCATCTATGATATTTTCAGATCCTTCTTTGACAGGAGAAACCCCTTCTTTCCAAGCACCTGTTGCAACTATAACATAGTCATATTCTTTCTTTAGTTCTTGGTAAGTTTCTTTTACTTCTATATCAAAGACGAATTTTACGCCTTGTTTTAGAGCTATTTGATAATCCCTGTCAATTTCTTCATCTGCGATTCTAAAGTCAGGAATTACATGGCTAACTATACCATAAGGCTTACTTAATTTTTCAAATACTGTTACGTCAAGGCCATTTCTTCTTAAATAAGATGCTGCTGCAATACCTGCAGGACCTGCACCTATTACACAAACTTTCTTGTCTGATTTAAGTTCAACTGCCTCAAGTTTTTCGAGGAAAGCTTTTTGTGCATTATCTGCTGCAATTAACTTCATTTCTCTGATTTGTAGAGTCTTTTCATAATCAACCCTTGTACAGTGGTCTTGGCAGTAGTGGGCACATAATTCACCAAGAATTGTTGGTGCAGTGTTATCATTGGCTATAACTTCAAAGGCCTTATCGAACTTACCATCAGCTACAAGCTTTAGGTATTCTGGGATTTGTTGCGCAATTGGACAACCCCCATACTTACAAGGAGCCTTGAAACAATCTGTTAGAGGAAGGTTTGAAGATGTTTTTCTTGATTTAACCTTTTCTCTATATAATTTATTATTTTGCCAATCGCTAATAATCTTATCTCTTAGGGCAACTATCCTACTAACATCAAGTCTTCCATATTCATTATCTAGCATATCTTCAGTAAGCTCAGCTAATTGTTTAAATCTTGGATATCCACCTGGTTTTAGGATTGTTGTTGCGACTGTGATAGGTTGACGAATTGCTCCAAAGATTTCTTTAATATTTCTAGCATCAGCTCCACCTGAATAAGAAATTGGAAGATTTCCGTCAAATCTCTTTGAAAGCATGGCTGCCATAGATATAGTTAATGGTAAAAGAGACCTACCTGACATATACATCTCTTGTGATGGTAGTTCATTTCTCTTAACATCAACTGGGAAGGTGTTGGTTAACTTAACACCGAAAGCCTTATTTCTTTCCTTGCCGAGTTTGATTAGTCTTTCTAACATCAAAACTGCATCTTCATATTGGATGTCATTGTTGAAGTGGAAATCTGTAAAGGCTATATAATCAAAGCCCATATCATCAAGAGTTTTTCTTGCATATTCATAACCTAACATGGTTGGGTTACATTTGATAAAGGTATTTAGATTTTTCTCTGTCAAAAGATAAGTTGCAATGGATTCTATTTCATGGGCTGGACAGCCGTGAAGGGTTGATAGGGTGATAGAGTTGCAGACATTAGGACTGATTTTCTCCAAGTCATCCTTAGCAAATTTTTCTAAAAGGTCTGTTTCTTCCAAGAATTTCTTACATTCTTTGAATATTTCAGTGTTTGAAGCATCCTTTAGGCCTTCGATATAGTTGTCGATTTTTGTGGTTTTGATACCTTCAAGGTCATAACCTACTGACATATTGTAGGCAAAATCTTTCTTATCCGCTAGGCCAAACTCTTTGGCAAGGACTTGGATAGCAAAGTAAGCCTTGATATATTCGTTAAAGGCTTCTCCAACTGTAAGCTCTGTTGACCACTCACAGTTATAACATTCATCTTCTGCCAAAATACATGGTTTGTTAACAGCTTCTTGGATTTCTTTACCATCCATTTTTTGAACAGTCTTTAGTTCTATAAATCTTGAACCAGTTAGATATGATACAATTATGTTTTGTGCAAGTTGGCTGTGTGGGCCTGCAGCAGGACCAACAGCTGAACTTATCTCATCACCAAAAACAGTTTTCAATTTCTTGCCTGTTTTATTTATGTAAAAGTCTTCTTTTCTAACTCCAAAAACTCTTCCTTCATTCTTATATTCACTTAACGCCCATTCAATAATCTGATTAAACGGCAATGGTCTCATATATTCACTCATAATTTCTCCTAATTATCTGGGTCATGGCCCAGATTTACTATAATATTACACTAACTAAGAAAAGGGTTACTTCTTAAATGCAAAAAATATTAACAAGCAGGCGTACTTAGCCGCCTACCTATTAATTTTTAACAATCCAAGTTCCTGTCTTACCAGTTAAGGCTTCCTTAGCATTTTCCAAAGAAGTTATAACTGCACTTCTATTTTCTTTGCTATCAACGAAGCTCATAGCAGCTTCTACTTTTGGTAGCATAGATCCTTTGGCAAATTGCTCATCTGCTATATGCCTTTCAGCTTCTTCGATAGTCAATCTATCTAAGTCTTCTTGATTTTCTTTTCCAAAATTGATAGCAACTTTCTCAACTGCTGTAAGAATTACAAGCACATCACAATCAACAAGCTCTGCAAGCTTAGCTGAAGAGAAGTCCTTGTCAATAACAGCATCAACTCCTACATAGCTGTCATTTTCTCTTATAACAGGAATTCCGCCACCACCAGCAGCAATTACTACACATCCACTATCTGATAGGGTTGTGATAGCTCTTTTTTCTACTATATCAACTGGCTTAGGGCTTGCTACAACACGTCTATAACCACGACCTGCATCCTCTTTCATCACAAAGCCTTTTTCTTCTTCAAGCTTCTTAGCTTCTTCTTCTGTATAGAAGTCTCCGATTGGCTTGGTTGGATTAGAAAAAGCAGGGTCTTTATCATCTACCATAACTTGGCTTACTAGGCTTACCACTGGGTTTTCTATACCATCTTTGATAAACTCATTTTCAAGAGCATTTTGAAGATGATAGCCAATATATCCTTGGCTCATAGCTCCGCATTCAGGAAAAGGCATAAATGGAACTTTAGGATTAGCCTCTGCACCTGTCGTCATAGCTAAGTTAATCATACCAACTTGTGGGCCATTTCCATGGCAAACTATAACCTTGTAACCTTCTTTAACTAGCCCTGCAATAGCAGTAGCTGTTATTTTTACCGCTTCTTTTTGCTCAGAAGGGGTATTGCCTAAAGCATTACCCCCAAGAGCTACTAATATTTTCTTATTCATCAAACTTCCTTTTAATAAATTGTCCATAACCTTGTTTACCAAGGTATTCACCATCTTTAAGGATGAAACTACCCCTACACAAAACAGTAGCTACTTCATAATCTGACTTCATTCCTTCGTAGGTGGTGTAATCGACAATAGAGTGTCTATTTTCTTGTTTTATAATATATTCCTTTTTATCTAATACTATGATATCAGCATCAGCTCCAGGAATAATATTTCCTTTCTTTGGATACAAACCAAAAATCTTGGCTGGATTAATCATTAGTACCTCAATTAGTCTTTCTAAGCTAATTCCTCTTCTAAGACCTTCACTAATAATCAGTTCAACTCTTTCCTCTACCCCAGGTATCCCACCAGGGCAGGTTAAGAAATTATCTTTATGAGGTAATTTTTCTGTTTCGTAGAAGAATGGGCAATGATCAGTTGCGACAACATTTACATGACCATTCCTAATTCCTTCCCATAAGAAATCTTGATCCGTTTGTTTTCTTAGTGGTGGTGCCATGATGTATTTAATACCTTCTTCGTTACCGCCTTCAATATACTTATTTTCATTAAGCATTAAATATTGGGTACAAGTTTCACAGAAGAGATTTTTTACTCCTCTTTTTCTTGCTTTAATTATTTCTCTCAGACCAAGTTCTGTTGATGTATGAACTATATATAATTTTGGAAAACCAGCTATTTCAGATAAATAGATTAGTCTATTGATTGCTTCAGCTTCTGTTTCCGCCGGCCTTGTTTTTGCATGATAGATAGGATCAAGTTTACCTTCTTTTTCAGTTTCAGCTCTTAACTCTTGAATTGATCCATCATTTTCACAATGAATACAAACAACTGTTCCTGTTTCTTTAGCTTTTTTCAAGACCCTTAATATTTGATCATCATTAATCTTTCCGCCATATGTGGTATATATTTTCTCTGAAACTATTCCTTCATTTTTGTGGAGTTCTTCAATTTGTCTGAGAGTTTCATCTCTTGCATCTTGAAGTGCTCCATGAAAAGAATAATCAATTATAGCCTTACCATCTGCTAGCTCATGATAATGTTTTATCATTTCAGCAACATAACTTTCTTTTGGTCCAAACGCAATATGATCAACAATACTAGTTGTTCCTCCATGAGCTGCCGCTCTAGTTCCTGTATGAAAATCATCTACCGCTACATATTGTCCTAAATCCAATGACATATGAGTGTGAACATCTACCCCGCCAGGTAATACAAGTCGATTTTCTGCATCATATAATTCACAATCTTTATCATCAAGATTTTTTCCTATAGCTTCTATTTTTTCCTTGTTAATTTTAATATCTACTGTATTGTTTCCAAATAAATTTGCATTTTTTATAATTAAAGTCATATCATTCTCCTAAATAATCTACTTTTTTATGAACCTTACATAAATATAATATAAAATACCTGTTGCTATTACACCAAATACATATGCATTATTAAATATCCAAGATAAACTATCTACAAATCTTCCAGCAAATATCAATAATGTCATTGCTAAAAACAAAAATATGACTGGTATATTCCAACCATTATTGTAATAATATTTACCACCATCTACTTTAAAAGTATCTACTAAGTCAATATTTGTTTTATATTCAAACAAATATGCTACCAGATAGATTCCAGAAATCGGCCCAATCAAAGCGCCTAATAATTGTGTTACATTAAATATTAAGTTGTAAGCACTTGATAAGGAATCCCATGGTCTTGCTAATAAAGCTAATAGGGCAACGCATATTGTTACTGTTTTATAATTAAATTTATTTTTTGTTAAAGTAGCAGCAATATTAACTGGAGGAATAAGATTTCCTGCAACGTTAGTTGTTAAAACTGCCATTATAATAAATATTGAGAATACTATTCTTATAAACACGCTAGGAAAATGACCTACTAAAACAGCTGGTTCCCATATTTCAGCACCAAATGCAAGTAGACCTCCTGCTGTTCCGCACATTCCTACAAAGGAAATATAAAATGTCATCAATGGAGCGCTTATTATTTGTCCTACACTCTGAGATTTTTGATCTACACAATGTCTTGTAAAATCAGGCATTGATAGTGCTATACCGCCATCAAATGCAATCATTGCTGAAAGTGCTGGCCAAAACAATTTCCAAAAATCAACTTTAGGATCAGCTTGTAGTATTTTTACATTCAACAAAGTGTTCAAACTCCATCCAGCTGTTGATAGTCCCCAAACTATAACTATTAAACTTAGAACTATCAATATAGGAGCTGAAACACCTTCTAATATCTTTACAGCCTTGCTTCCAGAAGCTGCTATATATACATTCATAATCCAGAATATTATGAAGGAAACAAACTGGGAACTAAAACCCATATTTAACCAATTAGGATATATCGCTCCAATTATTGTATATACCGCTTGGCCTCCTATCCATGCCTGAACGCCGAACCAAAATACACCTAGAACCGCTCTAATAATTGATGGGAATATTGTCCCTTTCTTGCCGAAAACGATTTTACTTAGCATAGGATAGGTTAGACCATATTTTGTACCAAAGTGACCTAATGCTATTGCCACACCCATTACTATCGTATGTCCTAAAACTACAGTAAATAATGCTTGTACCCAGCTCATTCCTGAAACTAATAATCCGCTGGCTACTTGATAGACTGCTATCGATACAATCATACCAATCCAGAGATTGGCGATATCTTTAGTTCGCCAATCTCTTTTAGCTGATGGTATAGGAGCACTCATATCATTATAATCATTGTCATATTTGTTGATTTCTTCTAATCCATTACTAGTTAAATCAACAATATCACCTTTTTGCACTTGAGCATTTTCTGCACTCATTTTATACTCCTATTATTTTTTCTTATTTTGTTTCTTGTGTGTAAACAAGTGGTAGGGCTGCGTAAACTGCTGCACATGTAACTAAGTCTTGTTTGAATGTAACTTCGTTTGGTGCGTGAGCTTGGTCTTCTGCTCCTGGTCCAAATCCTATTGTTGGGATATTGTGACGACCCATTATAGCTACACCATTTGTTGAGAATGTCCATTTGTCTGTTAGTGGACGAGCTTTTCTTTTTTCTTCTTCTTTTTCAATTGGAGGAGCTATTCTCTTATCACCGTAAAGGTTCTTGTAAGCATCTTCAAGAGCTTTTGTAACTTGGTGATCTTCTGGAATTACCCATGTTGGGAAGTAAGCTTCTTGTTCATATTCAAGACCTTTCCAGCTTGCTCTCTTGTAGTCATACATAGAAACTTTTGCTCCATGTTTTTTAACTGATGGAAGATCTTCAATTTCTTTGATACAAGATTGCCATGTTTCACCAGCTGTCATTCTTCTGTCTAGTGAGATTGAGCATGAATCTGCTACTGCACATCTTGATGGAGATGTAAAGAAGATTTGGCTTGTTGTTACTGTTCCACGTCCAAGGAAGTTAGCTTCTTTGTATTCTGGGTTGTATTTTTCATCAAGCATCTTTACAAGACCTTTTATTTCAACTGAATCGTCAGCTGAGTTTTCGTTTAATGCTTCGATTTCTTTAAGGATGTCAGCCATCTTGTAGATTGCGTTATCTCCTCTTTCTGGAGCTGAACCATGGCAAGAAACTCCTTGTACGTCAACCCTGATTTCCATTCTTCCTCTTTGTCCTCTATAGATACCACCATCTGTTGGTTCTGTTGATACTACAAATTCTGGTTTGATACCTTCTTGTTCAATCATATATAACCAGCAGTTTCCATCACAGTCTTCTTCTTGAACTGTTCCTGTAACTAAAACTCTGTATTCATCGTTTAGGTAGCCAAGGTCTTTAAGGATTTTTGCTCCATATACTGCAGCAACTGGTCCACCAAGTTGGTCTGAACTTCCACGTCCACCTATAAAGTTATCATCTTCGAAGCCATCATATGGATCGAATTTCCAGTTTTCTATATTTCCTATACCTACTGTGTCGATATGGCCATCAAAAGCAATTTGTCTTTTACCTTCACCCATTTCTCCAAGTACGTTTCCTTGTCCATCAATCCAAGCCTTGTTAAAGCCAACTTTTTCCATTTCGGCTTTAATTCTTTTTGCCTTGTCGCCTTCTTCGCAAGATTCACCTTTAAGTTTGATTAAATCTCTTAAGAAAGCTACCATGTCTTCTTTATATTCGCCTGCTTTTTCTTTAATAGCGTCAAAATCAATATTTTTAAATTCTGTCATTTTTTCCTCCTTATTTATCTAATCTCTTCTTTGCTTTGTCAACTAATTCTCTTAGTTTTTCTTCTGGATTTTCTACCTTTTGTAGAAGAATCATAGCTGCTATAATGTATGGTTTGAAGCTTGCTTCTTTGTATAATGGAACTCTATATCTATCAAATACTGTATCAGCTACTTCTCCGTGTTCTGCAGATACGCCTGTGATGTCTGCTGGTAGGCAGTGCATGTATAAAGCTTTTCCGTCTTTTGTAAGCTTCATCATCTCTTCTGTACATTCCCAATCCATGTGGTTTTTGTTTTGTTCTAGAAGTCTCTTTTCAAGTTCATCAATTCCCTTTTGATCACCTTCTCCATAAAGCTTTGTTCTCTCTTCCATAGCTGCGAATGGTGCCCAAGATTTTGGATAAACTATATCAGCATCCTTGAATGCTTCTTCCATTGAGTTTGTAACCTTGAAGCTTCCACCGTATTGTTCAGCGTTCTTTCTAGCGATTTCTTCAACTTCTGGCATTATTTCATATCCTTCTGGGTGAGCTAGAACTACATCCATTCCAAGTCTTGTAAATAGACCAGAAATACCTTGTGGTACTGAAAGTGGTTTACCATATGATGGTGAGTAAGCCCATGTCATAGCTACTTTTTTGCCCTTTAGGTTTTCAATTCCACCAAATTCGTGAATTACATGGTTAAGGTCAGCCATTGATTGAGTTGGGTGGTCAATGTCGCATTGAAGGTTAACTAGGGTTGGTCTTTGTTCAAGAACGCCATCATCATATCCTTCTTGTACATATTCTGAGAATTCTTTCATATATTTGTAGCCTTTGCCTATATACATATCATCTCTGATACCAACAACATCAGCCATGAAAGAAATCATGTTTGCTGTCTCTTTTACTGTTTCACCGTGAGCGATTTGGCTTTTTCCTTCATCTAAGTCTTGAACTTCAAGACCTAGAAGGTTGCAAGCTGAAGCAAAAGAGAATCTTGTTCTTGTTGAGTTGTCTCTGAAAAGTGAAATTCCAAGACCTGAGTCAAAGATTTTTGGTGAGATATTTTCTTCTCTCATAGCTCTTAGGATGTCTGCTGTTTTCCAGATTGCTTTAAGTTCGTCTTGTGATTTATCCCATGTGTGGAAGAAGTCATTTCCGAAAAGTTTTTCGTGGTCAAGTTCTTGTAGTTCGTCGATTAATTTTTTGATATCTTGTGTCATATTTTTTTCTCCTTGTTATTATCTTTGTATAGTGTATTTATATTCTTCTTCGTTAGGATAAATTCCATCCCAAACAACTCTTCTGTAGTGTTCATAGTCTGTATCGCCTTCTGTAGAAATTAGAAGTATTACAGAATTTTCGTCTAATTTTAAGTCTTTCTTTATTTCTTCCAAGTCTTTTCTTTGAAGAATTTCTGAAAGAGGACCCATTGTTGCAGCTCCACTTTCTCCTGAGATGATTTTCCTATCATCCTTTAGTGGATTTCCTAATATTCTCATTCCCCTAGCTGCTGCCTTATCTGGAACTGAAAGGAAAGCGTCAGCATAAGAATGAAGCACTGGCCAACCAACTGTAACAGGTTCACCACAAGCAAGACCTGCCATTATTGTATCCATCTTACCTGTAACATGGTGAATCTTACCATCATCAGCCTTAGCTGTTATGAAGTTGCAATTTGCTTTTTCTGGCTCAACTATAGTTATGAATGGTTTTTCTTCTGCCTTATAAACAGATGAGAAATATCCTGTAACTCCTGTTGCAAAAGATCCTACTCCTGCTTGAGCAAAAATATGGCTTGGCTTAAAGCCTGCTTCTTTTAGTTGATCATTTGCTTCTTTTGCGAGTGTTGCATATCCTTGGATAATCCATGTAGGAATCTTTTCATATCCTTCCCAAGCTGTATCTTGAACCATTACCCAGCCTTTTTCTTCAGCATTCTTATTAGCTAGTCTAACGCAGGCGTCGTAGTTAAGCCCATCCATTATCTCACATTCTGCTCCCAAGGCTCTTATGTTATCACGTCTTTCGATAGCTGAACCGTCAGGCATTATTACTACGCATTTTTGTTTAAGTTGATTTGCAGTCCATGCTACTCCCCTGCCGTGGTTACCATCTGTAGCAGTAACAAAAGTAACATCTCCAAGCTTTTGTCCAATTTCATCTGAAATCATTTTCTCGAATGGTAAGTCTTCAATATCAAGACCTAGCTTGTCTGCTATGTACTTACCTATGGCGAAAGATCCTCCCAAAACCTTGAAGGCATTTAAGCCAAATCTATAAGACTCATCCTTAACAAATATTTCCTTAACACCAAATTGTTTGGCCAAGTTTGATAGTCTTACTAGTGGGGTTGGCTCATAGTCAGGAAAACTTTCATGAAATTTTTGTGCAGTGTTTACTACTTGCTCGTTGATAAAATCAAGAGGCACCTTTTCTCTTTTACTAATATCATTTAGTACAATATTATATCTCTCTTCCAAATTTACATCCTTTCTAACTATAATCGATACATCCTTGACTGGCTTTAAAAAGAATTTGTGAATTTTGAATCTTAAGCCATAATAAAAAGTGGTATGTGATATATCACTTTTATTATAGAATCAATTTCACATCTTGTCAAATAAAATTTAAACGTTTTCATTTTTGTGTTAAATTTTGATTATGTGTTATAATAATACAGAATTGGGAGGCAAATTATGACAAAAAAAGACACGAATAAAATAAAAAGGACCTTCGTAAAAGACGAAGCATACAACATCATCCACGATCAAATAATTGAAGGTAAGCTTGCCCCTTATACCCAGCTAAAGATTTCCGAACTATCAAAAGAACTTGGTATATCAAGAACGCCAGTTAGGGAAGCTATTCTTAAATTAGAAAATGAAGACTTGGTAATAAGTAAGGCTAACCAATGGACCATGGTCGCTCCTATTAGGGTTGAAAGACTGAAGGATATTTATCCTCTTATTTATGATCTAGAAGCTTATATACTCAGGGAGAATTTCTCTAAAATCGACGATTCTTTCACTGCTAAGCTTACAGCAATTAATGAGAAGATAAAAGAAGAACATATGAAAAACAATATCATGAAAGTTATGGAGCTTGATAATGACTTCCACGATTTAATCATCTCCCTTACCGAAAACAAGGAGATTAAGCCAATACTAGACAGATTGAAAAAGAGGTTAAAGCGATTCGAAATTTGTTTTTACAAGGCTAAAGACGTCCACAAGGCCCCATCTACATACAATGAACATAAGATTATCATAGAAAACTTCAAGGCCAAGAATCTTGAGGGAAGTCTAGCTGCCCTAAAGAAAAATTGGTCGACAACGATTACGGATGAATCTATCGAAAAAATTAGCAAAATTTTAAATGTTGAAAAGTAAAAAGCAGGCTTTCCCTTCGGAGTCTGCTTTTTGTCGTAAATTTTAAAAATTAAAATCCATCACTTATTATGTTTATCAATTCCTGCTATGGTTTCTAGACCATGTATTAGGAAGGCTTTTATTATTTCGAAGTTTTCCTTGCAGGCTTTAGGGCTTCCAGGGAAATTTATTATCAAAGTATCTTTTCTAATTCCAGCTTCTGCCCTTGATAGGTAGGCCCTAGGAGTTATTTTCGCCGATTCTTTTCTCATAGCTTCTCCTATACCAGGAACCCTTTTGTCAAAAACCGCAAGGCTTGCCTCAGGTGTATTGTCTCTTTTGGATAAACCTGTCCCGCCACTTGTTATTACTAGGGAGATTGACTCGTTAGAGTATTCTATGAGTTTTTCTTTGATTTTCTCAAAGTCATCAGCTATTATTTCGTATTTTACAGGCTCTATACCAAAATCTCTTAGCTCTTTTTCTAAAAGCTTGCCACTTTTATCTTCATAAATACCAGCACTTGCCCTATCAGATATAGTTAAGACTGCTGCCGTAAAAATCACAAGAGTCCTCCTTCAGCCATTTCTAGGAAGTCTTCTTTTTTTAGATCAAGGCCTGCAAAGACTCTTGGTAGGAAATAATCGAAGCTTGTAATTTTACAATGGATACTAGCCCCAGGCACTCCCATTAGGTATGTTTTGCCATCTCTGGCAAGAGTAAGCATATTTCCTGGTTGCATTGGTATGCCTTGGATGATAAATTCTGATCCAGCCCTTCTTATGGCAGATGGGGTTATATCATCTGGATCTACACTCATGCCACCTGTAAATATTACCAAATCCGCACCCATTTCTTTGTAGGTCTTATAAGTTTCTACAAGCTTTTCTTCATCATCTGGCAAGAAAGTGTAGGCCAAAAGCTCGCTTGGAAAGTTACTTAATTTTTCTTCTAGTACAGGCTTAAAGGCATCCTTTATCCTTCCATAATAGACTTCATCGCCGGTAATGATACATCCTACTTTAAGTTTTTTAAATTCCTTAACTTCAAATACTGGACCTTCTTTTAAAATTTCCTTAGCTTTTTCGACTTGCCATCTTTCTGTCCATAGGGGAACAATTCGTCCACTTGCTAATTTATCATCAGGATTGACACTTATATAAGACCTCTTGGATGAGATTGTGTAATCGCCGATTTCATTAATAGCCCTTAAAAGTTTCCTATTAATTACAAAAACTCCTCTGACCTTACTTGTTAGAGTTATTTTTCCTTCGCTTATGTCTGAGATATTGATATTTTCCCCTACAAGCAATGATGAAATTTCGTCAATCGCATCTACTTCATGGACCTGACCCTTTTCAAGTTCACCCACATAGATATGATCTTTTCCTATATTTTTTAACTCGTCTATATCTTCTTCTCTTACTATATGGCCCCTCTTAAATTTCACTCCCTTAAAGCCATCTGTCATGATAGCTGTAAAGTCGTGAAGAAGAGGTAGACCAATAGCATCTTCTACCCTAATTTTCTTAATCATTTTCTACCACCTTAATCTCATCTCCAGGATAAATTGTCCCAATCTTTTTTACAATAGCAAATATTCCCTCTGTTGGCATAATACATTCGCCTGTAATATTTCTAATCTCGCATCCCTTATGGCACTGTTTACCTATTTGAGTTACTTCTAGCTCGCAAGAACCAATCCTTAGCTTAGTTCCAATAGGAAGGGTATGGAGGATGATGCCTTCTGTCATAATATTTTCTGCAAAATCTCCAGGCTTTAGCCTTGGAAGTTTCTTTTGCATTTTCCTTAGAGATTCTATTGCGAGAAGGGAAACTTGCCTATGCCAATTTCCAGCATGGGCATCACCAACTATGCCATGATTTTCTCTAAGCTCGATTTTTTCTACTGGAACTTTGATTGTACCCTTCCTCTCGCTTATATTAACCGATACTACTTTCATTGACATAATCTCCGCTCTTTCCTCCCTCTTTTCTGAGTAACTTCACACCACTTATTTCTATATCCTTTTGGACGGCCTTACACATATCATAAATTGTAAGAGCAGCTAGGCTTGCCCCCGTAAGAGCTTCCATCTCCACACCAGTTTTGGCATTTAGCTTAGCTTCTACAAAAATATCAATCCTATGCTCGTTATCGTCCATCTTAAAGTCGATTTCTATAGAAGTAAGATTTATAGGATGACACATAGGAATGAGATTTGAGGTATTCTTTGCTGCCATAATCCCTGCAACCTTGGCTACAGTTAGGACATCACCCTTTTTTATCTCTTGATTTTTGACCATCTTGTAGCACTTCTCATTCAAATGGACGCAAGCTTTCGCTACAGCTCGCCTATCTGTTGCTTTTTTATCTGATACATCGACCATTCTCGCATTTCCATTTTCATCTAAATGACTAAATTTTTCCATCTATCCTCCTATAGAGCTCATGCTCCTAAGGCTTTCACTGCCCTTATTATTCAAATAATGTCTTTTTGGCTTACTAAAAATCGCCCTTTTAATAGTTTCTATCTTTTCTTCTCTGCTAAGTCCCTTTAGCCTTATCTCCTCCTTGGAATGAAGACAAGCCTTGATTTTACCATCAGAAGTAAGTCTTATCTTATCACAAGAAGTACAGAATTTATGGCTTAGGGGAGAAATCAGTCCAACCCTTCCCTTGCAGCTGTCGATCTTATAAATTCTCGCCACCCCATCATAGGAAAGGTCCTCATAGGAATAATTTTTAAGCAAGGAGCTTACTTCCATGAAATTTTCCCTATCAAAGTCCAAATCCTTACCTATAGGCATAAGTTCTATAAATCTTACTTCGAGGTCCCTATCTTTTGTTAGGGAAATAAAATCATCCACCTCTTTATCATTGAAGCCCTTGATAAGGACTGTATTTATTTTAACCCTAAAGCCAAGCTCTAGGGCCTTATTTATAGATTTTTTCACTTCATTAAGGCAATCCACCTTGGTAATTTGCCTAAACTTATCCCTATCCAGGGTATCTAGGCTAAAATTAATTCTCTTAATACCAAGCTCCCTTAGCCTTTCTAACTTATCGTAGATTTTTGATCCGTTGGTGGTTACACCAATATCTTCAATTCCATCTATTTTTGTAAGCATCTCAAAGAGATTGAGAAGGCCCCTTCTTACAAAGGGTTCGCCTCCCGTTACCCTTATCTTCTTTATACCAAAGTCAGCACAAATTTCTGCGATTTCCTTGATTTCTTCATACGATAGAATATCCTCATGCTTTAGAAGATCCACCCCATCATCTCCTATGCAATACTTACACCTAAAATTGCACCTGTCTGTGACAGAAATCCTAAGATATGAAATTTCTCTTCCAAATTGATCTTTCATCTCATCCTTCTTTCAATTTAATTAGCTTATCAGGGTCTATTTTGAAATATAAATCATCTTGATAGACTTCCTTGTCAAGGCTAATACTTATATTATCGTACTTTTCTTGATCCCTATTGTATATTATTGTATAGGAATCAATATTTTCTACAAGCCTAAACTTATCGAGCTTGTAGGAATTATTAAATTCTTTATTTTTTGAAACTGTAATATCCTTAGACCTTATAGCATAAAGAGATGAAGTATCAAGCTTATCAGCAGATATTTCAATTCCCCAATTATTGGCAAAATACTTGCCAGGAGAAGTTTCCCTAAAGCTTGTGAAGTTATTAATGCCAATAAGCTTTGCCTCAGTAAGGCTATCTGGTCTGGCGAAAAAGTCCTTAGTTGTCTTTTTCTTGGCACTATGGCCCTTAGTAATACTAATAATATTATCACAAATCCTGTAGGCTTCATCCTTACTATGACTTACTAGTATCGTTTTAAGGTCATATCTATTAATAATATTTAAAACTTCCGCCTCGATAGAATTTTTAAGAAACTCATCAAGGGCAGAAAAAGGCTCATCCAATAAGAGTATATCAGGCTTATTGACGAGAATCCTACAAAGGGCTGTCCTTTGTTTTTCTCCTCCTGAAATATATTTAGGAAGTTTGTCCTTGATATGGTAGATGTGCATCTCCTTGAGTTTATCACTTATATCCCTATCCTCTCTTAGACCCGTCCTAACATTTTCTTCGACTGTAAAATTTGGGAAAAGTGCATAGTCCTGGAAAAGATAGCCTACTCTTCTATCTTGGGGTTTCAAATTAATTTTCTTTTCTGAATCGAAAAGTGTCCTTCCATTCAAGATAATTTTTCCTGAATCAGGTCTAATAAGACCTGCTATACATTTTAAGGTCAAACTCTTGCCCGATCCGCTTGCTCCAAGAAATCCAAGAGTTTCATTTTCCATCTTGAAATCTACATCAAGGCTAAATTTCTTAAAATCTTTTCTTATCTTACAAATTAGCATACTTCTCCTCCTTATTTTCAAGAAGGTTTAGGAAAATCAAAACAACAAAAGAAATTGCTACATTTATAAATACCCACTTGTAAGCGAGTCCATCCTGACCTATCCTCCAAAGCTGATAAACAGTTGTAGATATGGTCGCAGTTTTGTTTGGTATGTAACCTGACACCATGCTGGTCGCTCCATATTCTCCAAGGGCCCTTGCAAATGCAAGTATAAGACCTGCGAGTATTTCCTTCTTACAATTTGGAAGAATTATCCTCCAAAAAATCCAAGTATTTGTTTTACCCAAAGTCTGTCCGGCATATTTTAAGTTCATATCAAAGGCCTCAAAGGCTCCCCTACTAGTCCTATACATCAAAGGAAAAGTTACGATGATTGTCGCAAATATAGCTGAATACCATCTCATAACAAGACTTACATTTATTGAGCCAAAAAATTGACCTATAGAATTATTAGGACCAAGAGTCTTTAAGAGAAAAAATCCAACAACTGTTGGAGGTAAAACTAGAGGTAGAGTCAATACTACATCCAAAATCCCCTTAATTGTTGGATTTAATTTCTTGATTTGATATGCTAAAAATATCCCTATAAAGAATGTAAAGAAAGTTGAAATCAACGCTATTCTTAACGAATTATATAAGGGAAATAGATTCATAATTCACCTATTTAGCAGCTTTAAAACCATATTTAGTAAATATTTCACTTGCCTTCTCACTCTTTAGGAAGTCAAGGAATTTTTGACCAGCTTCTTTGTTAGCTGATTTATCAACTAGGGCTGCTGGATAAATAACCTTCTTGTCAAGCTTAGCAGGATCTGCAGTAGCTACAATTTTAAGTCCTGCTGCCTTAGCATCTGTTGAGTAAATAATACCACAATCAACAGCACCTTCCTTTACCCAAGAAGTTACTTCTTTTACATTTGAACCAAAGCTAACCTTGCTTTGAATAGCATCCCAAATTCCCATGTTTTTAAGTAGAGATTCTGAATATTGACCAACTGGAACATCTGCGTTACCAAGGGCAATTGTAGAAACCTTATCTGTGTTGATATCTTCAAATGATTTGATATCCTTATCAGAGTCTTCTTTTACTGCAAGAGTAACTTCATTTTCTAATAGGTCAAATCTTGTGTTAGAGTCGATTGTAACATCGCTATCCTTCTTGTCGCTCTTAGGATCAAGGGCATCCATTTGTTTTTTAGCAGCTGAGATAAATACATCGCAATTAGCTCCCTCAGAAATTTGAGTCTTTAAAGTTCCTGAAGAATCGAAATTGTAAACAAGATTAATATCTGGATTTTCTTTTTCGAAAATAGCCTTTAATTCATTTAAAGACTCTGTCATAGATGCAGCAGCAAAAACTGTCAAATCACTCTTTGCCTTCTTCTCATCGTCCTTCTTTTCGTCTTTTGCTTCTTCTTTTTTATCTTTGGCTTCTTCTGTTTTAGTTTCTTCCTTAGCCTCTTCTTTAGCAGGAGCCTTAGCACCACATGCTGAAAGCGTTACCGCGAAAAGCAAAGATAAAAGCATAACACTAATTTTTCTTTTCATAGTCTCTCCTTATATATTATGAAAAAATTTCCGAATAGTCCACGTTGACTACTCGTAAGTATTATATCACATTTTACAAATTAGTAAAAACTTTTCTATTTATTTTTTCCAAGAACTGGGGTATATTATTACTTATTAAAAAAGGAGTTAATATGAATAAGTTAGTTATACCAGAAAATTACAAAAGTAATGAAGATCTTTACAAGACACAACTGTTGATTAAAGAAATAAAAGATTATTTCCAAATCAACCTTGCCAATAACCTAAACTTAAAGCGTGTTACAGCACCACTTTTTGTATCAGGTTCTTCAGGTCTTAACGACAACTTAAATGGCGTCGAGACTCCAGTAAAATTCGACCTTCCAGAAGCAGATCATGCTGAGATGGAAATTGTCCATTCTCTTGCTAAGTGGAAAAGATATGCCCTTGGTGAATACAAGTTCAAAATGCATGAAGGTCTATACACAGACATGAACGCCATAAGACGTTGTGAAGTTCCTGATAACACCCACTCCTTTTATGTCGACCAATGGGACTGGGAGCTAATCATGGATGATGATGAGAGAAAAGTCGACTATCTAAAACAAATCGTTGAAACAATCTACAGGACTATGAAGTCCCTCGACGAATATCTTTGCACTCTTATCCCAAGCAGGAAAAAACTTCTCAAAGATCAAATAACTTTTATGACAAGTGAGGAGCTTTTACAAAAATATCCTGATAAAACTGCCAAGGAAAGAGAAAGAGAAGCAGTCCTAGAATATGGATCAGTCTTTCTAATGCAAATAGGAAAGACCCTATCAAACGGCGAAAAACACGACCTTCGTGCTCCTGACTATGACGATTGGCAACTTAACGGAGATATCTTAGTCTACAACCCAGTCTTAGATGATTGCCTAGAGATTTCTTCAATGGGTATTAGGGTAAATCCAGAAAGACTAAATGAGCAATTGAAGCTAACAGGTAATCTTGACAGACTAAACTTGGATTACCACAAACTCTTGATAGATGGCAAACTCCCACAAACTATCGGTGGTGGTATCGGCCAATCAAGACTATGTATGTTCTTCCTCCAAAAAGCCCACATTGGAGAAGTTCAAGTATCCTACTGGCCAGATGAACAAAGAAAGGCCCTAGCTAGCAAGGGAATAAACTTACTATAAATCGAGTAGGAGGTTAATGATTAATTCATCTACCGACCTCTCACACCACCGTAC
>NZ_CAMUDP010000008.1:0-82163 GCF_947087635.1 Anaerococcus tetradius | reverse complement strand
CGTGGAGGTTCTTCTAATGATATTGGGACGATTTATTCATTCTGCAACAGCCCCTTTGTGTTTTATTCAATACAAAAGAGGTCGTAAGATTTTTTTTCTTAGGACCTCTCATTCTCTTCAAATCATCTTTTGGATTTTACTATAAGCATTCATTAGGATTAGACCGAATATTGAATTTACAACCATAGCTACTAAGACTACTGGCATAGATGGAATGAAGAGATTTAATTGTTTAGTTATGCCAAGAGCTATGGTCAAGAAAGTAACTCCACTAATCAAAGTTCCTAGGGCAAAGATAAATACAGTTTGTAACTTTGTTAAGTCCCTGCCAGTTCTTTTTAGAATATAAAAAACTACAAGGGATACTATCATCTTTTCCACAAGATTTGGAATTTGTCCTCCAGGAAAGTTAGTTGTAAGGGCACTCATAACGCCTCCACATAGGCCTACCAAGATAGCTTCTTTGATATCTTCTGATATTATAAGTGATATAAACATCATTGATAAGAGAAAGTCTGGTTTAATGCCGCCAAAAATTGGTGGTACCATAAAGTGCATTACAAGTCCAAGTGCCATAAAGATTGCTGATAGGGTTAAGTTTCTAGTTTTCATAATTTCCTCCTTATTTTTAAAAACAAAAAAGCCCGCTCCATATAGGAGCGAGCCAAAGCCCACGGTGCCATCCCTTTTGTCTAAAAGACATCTTTAGATACATACATATCCTATCCCTATAAGGTGGGAACACCCGCCGGCTACTAGAATTCACCTTTGATCTGATAGATCCATTCACAAGTTAACATCCAGAAATTTTCATCAACCATTTCCTTTCTGTAGGATAGTTAATCTTCTTACTACTTCTATCTACGATTATTTTTACTATAGTATAAATATAAATCCTTTTTTATCTTTTGTCAAGTTTTTTTAGAAAAGTGGTCCTAAATATCTTAGGATAAATATTACAGCTAGGACGTAAATTAGAGGAGATACCTCCTTGCCCTTGCCTGTAAATAACTTGATTACTGCATAAGAAATCATACCGAAGGAAATACCTTCTGCTATTGAATAAGTTAGTGGCATCATTAAGATGGTCATAAAAGCTGGGAAGGCTTCTGAAATATCAGAAAAGTCTATTTCCGCAACTGTAGTAATCATAAATAATCCAACTGTAACTAGAGCTGCTGCTGTAGCAGCTGATGGAATTATTGAAAAGATTGGGAAGAAAAAGGCTGAAATTACAAAGCATCCTGCTGTAGCAAGAGCTGTAAGACCTGTTCTACCACCTTCAGCAACTCCTGATGATGATTCTACAAAGGTTGTTACTGTACTTGTTCCAAGGACAGCTCCACAGGTTGTGCCAACGGCATCAGCTAGGAGGGCTTTTTTGATTTCTGGAAGATTTCCATTTTCATCAAGCATCTTAGCCTTAGTTGCAACTCCTGTAAGGGTTCCTAGAGTATCGAAGATATCTACGAACAAGAAGGAGAAGAGGACTGAGAACATTTCAAAAGAGAATATATTTGAAAAGTCTAGTTTGAAAAATACTGGCTTAATTGATGGTGGCAAGGAAACTATGTGAGAATCAGGGAAGTGTGTAACTCCCAAAATTAGAGATAGAATAGTAGAGATGAGTATGCCCCAAAGTAGGGCTCCCTTAATCTTTCTTGCTGTAAGAACTACCATAATGATAAGAGCAAAGAAAAATATAAAGCAATTAGCACTAGTCAATTCACCTAGGGATAGGGAAATTTGTCCTAATTTGATAACACCTGCATTAATTAAACCTATTTCTGCTATAAATAAACCAATACCAACTGAAACTGCTTTTTTTAGATTGATAGGAATAGAGTTAAAAATTGCTTCTCTAACACCTACTAGTGACAACAACATAAAGATAATACCTTCCAAAAATACTGCTGTTAAAGCATATTGCCAAGGCTTACCCATTTGCATAACAACTGTGTATGTAAAAAATGCGTTAAGTCCCATACCTGCTGAAAGAGCGAATGGAAGATTAGCATAAAAGGCCATCATTAACATGGCTATAACACTTGCTATGATTGTTCCAGTAAATACTGCACCGTAATCCATACCAGCTTCTGAAAGAATTTGAGGATTAACTGCAAGGATATATGACATGGTCATGAAAGTAGTAATACCAGCCATAATCTCTGTCTTGGTGTCTGTCTTGTGCTTTTGTAATTTAAAAGCTTTTTCGAAAAAAGAACTTCCTGTCATTTTTTTCCTCCTTTATTACTTTTCTCATTTAAATATATACCCCAATTTTATAAAAGATACATCTTCTCTTTTAATTTATTAAAATCTACATTATAATAGTCATAGGAGGAAGTTTTGACGACTAAAAATATAATACAGCTGATTTTGATAATCTTGGGCATTATTTTTTCTGCCTTCTTTTCATCATCAGAAACAGCTCTAACTAGCATTAATACATTTAAAGTTAGACAAATGGAAAAAAATGGGGTGAAAAACTCCAGCATACTAAAAAAATTAATCACCAACATCAGCAAGGTCCTTACTACAATCCTTATAGGAAATAATATTGTAAATATAGTAACGACAACTATTGCGACAGTGTTTTTTACTGATGTGTTTGGGGCAAAGGGGGCGGTAATATCACCTATTGTTTTAACCATAGTTGTTCTGATTTTTGGAGAAGTAACACCCAAGAATATAGCTGCAGCTAATTCCGAAAAGCTCGCCATAAAGGTTGCAAAGGCAATTAGGTTTTTTAATATCATCCTAACACCCCTATCTTTTGTGCTCGGTCTTATTACAAATTTCATAGTCAGAATCTTCGTTACAGAAAATGCCGGAAGTGATAGGGTTACTGAGGAAGACCTAAAGACTATAGTCGATGTTTCCGAGGAACAAGGAGTAATCAATAACGAAGAAAGCGAGATGATTAATAACGTTTTCGAATTTGGTAATTCTGATGTATCAGACATTATGACAGCTAGAACCAATATGGAGGCTATATCTGTCGATATGCCACTAGAAGAGTTAAAGAATTTCCTTAAAATTTCAAATCATTCGAGAATTCCAGTTTATGGCAAAAATATAGACAATATTTTGGGTATCTTACATATGAAAGATCTTGTTAGCCATTTGGCCCAAGACAAGGATCTTAATATAGCAGATGTTATTAGACCTGCCTTTTATGTTTATGATAATATGCACATTTTTGATCTTTTTACGACCATGAGAGGGGAAAATCTATCCCTTGCTATAGTTATTGATGAGTATGGAGGAACAAGTGGTCTTGTAACTATCGAAGATATAGTAGAAGAGCTGGTTGGAGAAATTGACGATGAGTATGATTCAGCCTATGAAACGATTTATAAGATTAATGATAAGGAATATCTAGTAAATCCTTCTATTCATTTGAATGACTTCAATGATTATTTTGACACTGACCTTGAGGAAATCAAAAACGATTCGATAGGGGGCTTTGTAATAGATAAGCTTTCGAGAATCCCTAAGCAAGGCGATAGTGTAAGGGTAGGAAATATAAACATCATGGTTTTGCAGGTGGACAGGTACAAGATTGAAATGCTTAAAGTGAATTTTCTATAAGGAGTAAAGATGAAAGAAGTAGTTTATATCACAGGACACAAGAATCCAGATACGGACTCCATAATGAGCGCCATTGCCTACGCTGATTTGAAAAATAGGCTAGGCGAAGTAAAAGCTATTCCGATTAGGCTTGGCAAGCTTAACCCAGAAAGTAAGTTTGTCCTCGATTATTTTGGGCTTGAGCCTCCAAGGCTTAAAGAATCAATCAAATTGCAGGTTAAGGATTTGGACATAGATACAGGAAATATAATTGATCCTTCTATAGCCATAAGGTCTGCTTGGGATATCTTCCAAAAGGGTGATGCCAATTCCTTATCGGTTGTAGATGCTGATGGCAAAATCGTTGGCATAGCTTCCTTATCGAATATCACCCGTGCCTATATGGATGTGTGGGATGATAAAATCCTAGGCCGTAGCAAGACTCCAATTGATAATATCATTGACGTTTTAGCTGCAAGGATAATCTATCTACCAGATGACCCTCGTGCCTATGATGGTAAGATGACAGTCTTTGCTATGAATGATGACAAAGGGGCTAACCTAGAGGATATTTTTGTGGAAGGTGATATAGTTATTTCAGGAAATAGGGATGACTATTATGAATATCTCCTAAATAAAAAAATTGGACTCTTAATCCTTACCCATGGGGCTTTTATGACAGAAGATATGATTGAACTTGCCAAGAAAAACAAGGTTACAGTTCTTTCAACCGAATACAATTCCTTTATGACAGCAAGGCTACTTCCTATGACAATTCCTGTTAGCCATGTTATGACTAAGGAAAATTTGATTTATTTTACTACTGAAGATAATTTGGATACAGTAAGGGATGCCATGGCCAAGTCTAGATTTAGGTCCTATCCAGTTGTTGATTCATCAGAAAGGATAGTCGGCTCTGTTTCAAGGTATCATTTGATTTCTTCTGCCAAGAAAAAACTTATCCTAGTCGATCACAACGAGAGAAATCAGTCAATTGATGATATAGAAGAAGCAGAAATTCAAGAAATCATAGACCATCATAGGGTCGCTAATATCCTTACAACAGGCCCTGTGTTTTTTAGGGCAGAGCCAGTAGGTTCTACTGCAACAATTATTTCAGAGATGTATCTAGAAAGTGGTATTAGACCAAGCAAGCAAATAGCAGGTATTCTTTGTGCAGCTATGATATCCGACACTCTTTTGTTTAGATCTCCGACTACAACCGAAACAGATAGGAGAATCCTCGATAGGATGAGTAAGATTGCTGACCTAGACCCAGAAGCCTTTGCTGATAAGATGTTTAGGGCGGCTACATCCCTAAAGGGGAAATCTGCAGGAGATTTGGTTGAAGGCGATGTAAAAACTTTTAATATAGCAGGAGAGGACTTTAGGGTAGGTCAAGTAATGACTATGAATCCAGAAGAGCTTATTCCAATAATGGAAGACCTAAAAGATTTGATGGATAAGAAAATTAAGGCCAAGAACGAATCAACCTTTGTTCTAGTCCTAACAGATATCTTCAATGAAAGAAGTGAACTCTTGGTAGTAGGTGATCATTTTGAATCCATAAAAGAGGAATTTGGAGAGCTAACAGAAAAGGGCACTATCAACGCACCGGGGGTTTTAAGTAGGAAGAAGCAAGTAATTCCAAGAATTACAGCAGCAGTTATAGCAGATAAATAAGATAGAAGGCTTTTGTAATATTTTACAAGGGCCTTTTTTGGGGGGCAATAATGGAAGAATTAGATTTGTATGATGAAAATAGGATAAGGACTGGAAAGACTTACATAAGAGGAGATGTCATGCCAGAAGGCACTTATAGGCTAATTGTTCACTTGTGTATATTTGACGATAGTGGAAGGCTACTTATCCAACAAAGGCAAAAAAGCAAATCCATGGGAGGACTTTGGGATATAACTTGTGGAGGAGCTGCGAAGGCTGGAGAATCTAGTAAAGAGGCAATAGAAAGAGAATTAGGAGAAGAGCTGGGTATCAATTTAGATTTTTCAAAGAAAAGACCAATTCTTACAGCCAATTTTCAACATGGCTTTGATGATTTCTACCTAATTAGAGAGGATGTCGACCCTAGAAAGCTCAAGCTTCAAAAAGAGGAAGTGGAAGCTGCTAGATGGGCAAGTTATGAGGAAGTGATGGACTTAATCCAAAAAGAAAAATTTGTAAAATATAAGAAAAACTTCATAAAACTTCTCTTTGACTTAAATTGTGATTATAGGATAGTAGAGATATAGTATTAGAAAATAATTTAGCTTTTAATTGCAAAGAAGTTTTTCTTTGTGTTATAGTATAAAAGATAAGGAGAATTTATGGAAGAAAATAAAGTAGTAAAAAAATCGTCGTTAACTCGAAATATTTTGATAGCACTTGTTTTAGCTATCGTTATCGGCTTATTAATGCAAAATCACTCTGGCTTTCTAAATTCATACATAAAGCCATTTGGAGATATATTTCTTAATCTAATCAAATTCATAGTAACACCTATAGTATTTTTCTCAATTATAGGAGGAATAGTCTCCATGAAAGACATTAGAAAAGTCGGTGAAGTTGGAATATTTACCATTATTTATTATTTCCTAACCACTGCTTGTGCTTTAATTATTGGTCTAGGCTTTGCTAGAATATTTAAAAATATATTTCCAATAATTGCAACAACAAACTTGAAGTTTGAAGTCCAAGCTAAGGTATCTTTCATGGATACCCTAGTAAATATTTTCCCTAAGAACTTCCTAGCCCCAATGGTTGAGGCCAATATGCTCCAAATTATTGTAGCTTCACTTGTAGTAGGAATTTCTATTTTATTAATAGATAAGATTAAACAGGATAAGGCAATTGATGCAATAGAAGTTCTTAATGCAATATTTATGAAGTCTATGGAATTAATAATCGAGCTATCTCCCCTAGGAGTCTTCTGCCTTTTAGTTCCTGTTATAGCATCAAATGGGCCAAAAATCATAGGCTCTCTAGCCTCAGTCATTCTTGTAGCTTATCTTGCCTACCTAATCCACGCCCTAGTTGTTTATTCAACAACTGTAAAGCTTTTGGCTAAGATTAGTCCCCTAGAATTTTTCAAAAAAATGTCGCCAGCTATAATGTTCGCCTTCTCATCAGCTTCATCAGTAGGAACCTTGCCAATTAATATCAAATGTTGCAAGGAACTAGGAGCAGATTATGATGTAACAAGCTTCGTCCTTCCCCTAGGAGCGACGATCAATATGGATGGTACTGCAATCTATCAAGGTGTCTGCGCTATCTTTATAGCATCTTGCTACGGAATCGACCTAAGTCTTGGTCAAATGCTAACCATAGTCTTAACAGCAACTCTTGCTTCAATAGGAACAGCAGGAGTCCCAGGAAGTGGTATGATAATGCTTGCCATGGTTCTACAATCAGTAGGACTTCCAGTTGAAGGAATAGCCCTAGTAGCCGGAATAGACAGGATATTTGATATGGGAAGAACAACCCTAAATATAACAGGAGATGCAACAGCAGCTGTTATAAATACTTATAGGCTTAGAAAAAAGGGTAAAATCGCATAAAAGCTTAAGAGTTATTCTTGATCAATTACAAGATTAATAAAAAAAGGCCCCTAATCATTGATACTATCATGAATAGGGGCGTTTTTTTGTGCAAAGTATGCTGGACGAAAATCCTAGGCGAATTTAAAATAAAAAAACCATCAGCCTTAGCCGATGGAAATTTTATTTATTGAGTTCTGCTAGTAGGTAGTCGCAGTCCATTCCATGCACCATACAAGCTTCTTCTAAGCTTTCGTATAGGGAAGATGGACAAGCTATACAACCCATACCTGCCATCAAGAGTGTGTTGATAGCTTCTGGTTTTATTTGGATTATCTCGCCTATAATCATATCACGAGTAATTTTCTTCTTAGCAGTTGTGTCTGTTGTTTTGTTTTCTTCTAAAGCCATAGATAGACCTCCTTGTTAGTATTATTTTACTATAAAAATTTATGTATTCAAAGCAGTTTACTAGGGATTGTTTTATTATATAATATATACAGGAGGATATATGAAAAATCAAGAAAAAATATTAGATGAAATAATGGAAGATAGAAATAAATTACTAAAAATAAATAAGGAGATAGAAGGGATTAATAAGTCTATTCCTTTTTGGAAAATCTTTGCGATTCCCTTATTTATATCTTTGCTTGTTTTTGCTCTTAGTTTTAAATTTTCTTTTACAGATAGCCAAAGAATAGGGATATTTATGGTTTTATTCGCCCTTACCCTGGTGATATTTACGCTAAATACTAGGAAGAACATAAGGATACAAAAGGATATCTTGATAGATGAGAGAAAAAAACTCCAGCACAAAATTTTTGAAAAGACTAAGCTTATGGCAAATGAGGAAAATAATAGTGAGAACAGTTAATTATTCAAAAACAGAAGAAAGAATAAATATAATAAGCCATTGTATTGGATTTATCCTAAGTCTTTTGCTTTTTATACCAATAATTGTTTCTAAAGCAAGAGAAGGGGAAAGTATGATGGTTTTGGCATGGTCGGTATATTTTTCTGCAATAGCGATCATGTTTTTGGCATCAAGTCTTTATCATTCGATGACTAATCCAACGGCACGTCTGATTTTTAGGGCTATTGACCATGGGGTAATCTATTTAACCATAGCTGGTTCCTATACACCGATAATTCTTTTGGCAGTTAATTCCTTGTTTGGAGTTGTGATTTTTATTTTGGTTTGGATTCTTGCCATAGCTGGGATCATAATGAATATTATTGCCTTTGCCATTGGAAAAGAAGAAAAAATAAGTAAGGCGTCTATGATAATTTACATAATTATGGGTTGGATATCCTTGTTTTTGATCTACGATATCTTTAAGAAACTGGGGCCTTCTTATCTTATTTATCTATTTTCTGGGGGAATCCTTTATAGTGTAGGAGCTTTCTTCTATTCAAAGAAAAATCTTAAATATAATCATGCAATCTGGCATATTTTTATAATATTTGCGACTTATGCAATGTTTTTAGCTAATTTCATCTACCTTACTTGATATTGAAAAGCTAAAGGGGGCTAGTATAGTATTAGCAGTCAGAGATTAAGAGTGCTAAGGAGGAAATATGAAACAAGAATTTAAAGCGGAAGCTAAAAAAGTCATGGATCTTATGATTAATTCCATTTACACAAACAAGGAAATTTTCCTAAGAGAGTTGATTTCAAATGCTTCAGATGCACTAGACAAATTATATTATCAAGACTTAAAGAGTGATAATTCTACAGATAAGTCTGATTATTATATAGAGCTTATCCCAAATACGGAAGAAAGAAGCCTTATTGTAAGAGATACTGGTATAGGAATGAATGAAAAAGACCTAATCGAAAATTTGGGTACTATAGCTAAGTCAGGAATTGAGATTTTTAAGAAGTCTGTGGAAGATGCTGATGTCAAAGATCTTATCGGTCAATTCGGTGTAGGTTTTTATTCAGCCTTCATGGTAGCAAGTAAGATAGAGGTTTTGACCAAGAAATTTGCAGATGACAAGGCTTACTTGTGGACTTCAGAAAATGCTGACTCCTATGAGATAGAAGAAGCCAGCAAAGAAGGTCATGGAACTGATATCAAGCTATTTTTTAAGGAAAGCTCAGAAGATTTCGATTATGACGAATTTTTAGACCAATATAGACTTAAAAATCTAGTAGAAAAATATTCTAACTATATCAGATACCCAATCAAGATGCTTGTGACTAAGACAAGAAAGGCAGAAGATTCAACCGATGAGGATCCAAAGTATGAGGACTATAAGGATTATGACATCCTAAACTCAAATAAGCCAATTTGGAAGAAGAATAAGTCGGAGCTTGAAGATAAGGATTACATCAATTTCTACAGGGAAAGCCACTACGGCTTCGATGAGCCAATTTCTTGGATACACTTTTCAGTAGAAGGACTCGTAAGTTTTAAGGCCCTACTTTATATACCAAAGAAGGCTCCTTTCGATTTTTATTCTAAGGATTACAAAAAAGGCCTTGAGTTTTACTCCCATGGGGTTAAAATCATGGACAGGTCAGAAGACCTACTTGATGATGCCTTCTCTTTCGTTAAAGGTGTTGTAGACAGTGATGATATCAGCCTAAATATTTCAAGAGAGACCCTCCAACAAGATAGGCAAGTTCGAGTTATCGCTAAACAAATCAACAAGAAAATCAAGCAAGCTCTAGCTGATTTACTTAAAAATGACAGGGAAAAATATGAATCCTTCTTTAAGGAATTTGGCAATAGCCTAAAGGTATCAATTTATGAATCCTTTGCTGCTAACAAGGAAGACTTGGAAGATCTCTTGCTCTTTTATTCAAGAAAAGAAGATAAGCTAATAAGTCTTGCTGAATACAAAGAAGCTATGAAATCAACAGATGAGGATATACTCTATGCAGTTGGCGATAGCCTTGAAAGAATCAAAAATTCACCAGCCCTAAGCCAAATAGACGAAGATAGAGATGTCCTCCTCCTAGACGAAAAGCTTGATGAGTTTTTAATCAAGATGCTAAAAGATTATAAGGACCTTCCTTTCAAGTCCATTAATCAAGTAGAAGAAAATGAAAATGCTGATGAGGATGAAAGTGATAAGAAATTAGTAGACTTTGCCAAAGAAAACACCCCAGATGATGTAGTCGATGTTAGATTTACTGATAAGATGGGAGATATACCATCAATGATCAAGCAAAGGGGAGAAGTTTCTATAGAAATGGAGAAAACTCTCAAAAATCAACCTCAAGCTATGGGTATCAAGGCAGATAAGGTTCTTGAGATAAACAAGGAAACTAGGGCCTATAAGCTACTTGCAGAAAATATAGATAAGGATAAAGATAAGGCAAAGATGATAATAGACCTCTTACTAGATCAAGCAAGGCTAATGGAAGGCCTCGAAATAGAAGACCCTGTTTCTTATACAAAAAATATATGGAAATTAATTTAGGAGCTAAGATGGAATATGCTAGAAAAAATGTTTGGCTAAACATAGACCAAGCTAAGAAAGATGAACTAGAAGAAGTAGCCAAAGACTATATGGCTTTTATGGATAAGTCAAAGACAGAAAGACTTGCAGTAAAAGAAATTGTAAGAAGAGCAGAGGCGAAAGGCTTTAGAAATATAGACGACCTTATAAGGGAAAAATCCCTAAAGGCTGGAGATAAGGTCTATGCCAAAAATAGGCAAAAGGCAGTTGCCCTTTTTGTAATTGGAGAAAAGGACTTTGAAGAAGGAATGAGCATAATAGGAAGTCACTTGGATAGCCCAAGACTTGACCTAAAACCTGTTCCTTTATACGAATCAAGGGGCATATCCTATCTAAAGACCCACTACTATGGAGGAATTAAAAAATACCATTGGGTAAATATTCCCCTAGCCCTCAATGGAGTTGTCTTTGACAAAGAAGGCAAAAAAATTGACGTATCAATTGGTGAAAAAGAAGATGAACCAGTATTTTTCATCTCCGAGCTATTAATCCATCTGTCAAAAGACCTAAACGAAAAAAAGGCTAGCAACGTAATAGAAGGCGAGCAACTAAACATCATGGTTGGATCTATTCCACTTGCCGACGAAAAAGACAATCCAGTAAAGAAAAATATCCTAAAAATCTTAGAAGAAAAATATAATATTTCAGAAGAAGACTTCCTAACAGCAGAATTTGAAGTAGTTCCTGCAAACAAGGCAAGAGTAGTTGGCCTTGACTCATCAATGATTATGGCCCATGGTCATGATGATAAGGTCTGTGCCTACACTTCACTCAGGGCAATACTAGAATGTGAAAATCCATCAAAGACCCTAGTAGGACTCTTTGTCGATAAGGAAGAAATAGGCTCTGTCGGAGCAACAGGCATGAGCTCACAATTTTTTGAAAACACTGTAGTAGAATTAATGAACCTTAGAAATGACCTAAGCCTTGTAAGCTTTAAGAGGGCTATGAAAAACTCTAAAGTATTATCAGCAGATGTAACTCTTGCAGAAGATCCAAACTTCCTAGAAGCTACAGAAGAAAATAATACCGCAAAACTTGGTTATGGTGTTGCCCTTACCAAATACACAGGCTCAAGAGGCAAGGGAGGATCTAACGATGCTGACGCTGAATACCTCCAAGAAGTAAGACTTGCTTTCGAAAAAGGCCAAACAATTTGGCAAACTGGAGAACTAGGCAAAGTTGACCAAGGTGGTGGAGGAACAATTGCCTACATTCTTGCTGAATATGGTATGCAAGTAGTCGATTGTGGAACGCCAGTAATATCCATGCACGCACCCCTAGAGCTCGTAAGCAAAGCTGATGTTTATGAGACTTACAGGGCCTACAAATCTTTTTACAAAAATATTTGACAAGCCCTAATACAAGCGTATAATTAATTAATTTGACATTACTTGTAATTCATAGTATAATAGTAAACATAACGAATGAGAGGATGATTAAATGGCACATAAATCAGTTCAAGACATTAGAAATGAAGTAATAAGTAATGTGGGTAAGGAAGTTATTCTCAAAGCAGATATGGGAAGGAAAAGAACAAAAACTAAGACGGGAGTCATAGTAGATGCCTTTCCTAGTGTATTTACAGTAAAAGTAAACAATGATTTTGATGTGGAAAGAACAGTATCTTACACATACTCAGATATCCTAACATCAACTGTAAAACTATCAGCTGATTAAAAACAAGACTCGGAGGCAAAATTTTTGCTGCGAGTCTTGTTTTATTTTTAATTAATATAATTATTCAATATGTGCTTTAATAAAGAATCTATTAACAAAAAAAGCCTTTGATGAATATGGACCTAAACCTATAAACAAGTAATAATTTAATAATTTGGCAGAAATGAAAATAGCAAGGACTTTTAAAGGAGTATTAACTAAGGATATGGCTTTATCAGAATTTTAACCCAGAAGCCTTGCAAGATATGGGAGAAAAATATGTAGTTCTTATCTAAGAAAAGCCTATGGATTTTACTTTGCAATCAGGTGGAGGAGATTCTACAAGAAGTGCTAATCTTATAAGTTTGCCTGAAGATATGATGTCCTATGAGGGAAAGAAAATTACAATAAGTTTCGGTCCTAGTGATGGTCATTGGCAATCTGATGTCAGCCTACCAATGGATGCTCCGAGAATGCACCAAGTGAAAGTTTTAGAATAATATTTTTGTTACAAATAAAATGTACCAAGTTTAGTCCTTTGATAAAACTTGGTACATTTTTTAAGTCTTTTAATATTTTAAATTATCTTTTAAGCACTAAGTCAATTATTCCATCGGTTTCGTGAACGAATTTAAAAGCTAAATCCTCGTGGATTTTAAGAGCAAGACCACGTTCTTTTTCAAAATTATTGTGGAGAGCTCTTATAGAATCAAAGGAAAAAGCCTTCTTGATTAGAAGCCTAAGACCTACCATGCCATAGCCTTGGCCCCTAAATTCGTCTTTAATTACAATTCCGATATCCCTTGTAAAGGAATTAAGTCTTGAAGGGTGGAAATTTACATCACCTACAAAGGCCTTTGAATCCTGGTCGTAAATATAGGCATAAAAATACTTCCCAGGATTTGAAAAATAAAGGTCATACCATTTTTTCCAATAGCCATCGTCATGGGTGATAGTGCCTGTTTCTTTATCATAGCCTAAAATAGGTAAATCATAACCCTTATTGTAGGCCATGGTGGCAGGGTCAACTAGGATATTTTTTGCAAAGTCTAATTCGTTTTCTTTTGGGGTGTATAGGATGATGTTTTTCATTTTTTATTCTTGCATACAAAGAGCAGGTGGTTCGTTGCCCCGAGCGTTTCTGGGTCTTTACAGTGGTTTAAGTGCCAGTCTAGGTAATTTTCAAACGATTCTTCAGTCATTTCTTCAAGTTTATTACTTAATACTTCTGCAAAGCCATCGCTTGCTATTATCTCTTCTATTTCAATATAATTATCTTCAATCATTTTTCTAGCTTCATTGACTTTGAAAAATACAAAAGGTCTATCTATTAATCTTTGTTTTTCGCTTATATAGGCGGGGCTTGAAAAAATATTTGTATTATAATTAATAGATTCGCTAATTAATACCATATCGTGGTTTATATAGGCAATTAATATGTAGCCACCATCTTTGCATACTCTTTTAGCTTGTCTAAGTACGTCTTTTCTGTCTTTTTCATTAGATAAGTGATACATTGGTCCAAAAATTAGGACTAGGTCAAAATAATTTTCTTCCAAATCTTCTAGGTCGAAAGATGACTTATTATAGGCTTTTATATTTGGAAATTCCTTTGCCTTTGCCTTCAAGGTTTTAAAATTTGAACTAGAAGGCTCAAAGGCAGTAACTTCTTTAACCTTAGGTGAAAGGTGGATTGTATAAACTCCAGTACCAGCTCCGATGTCAAGAACCTTAGAATTTGTATTAATTAATTTGTCTATTTCCTTTTGGGTAGTGATTTTCTCAACTATTCCAGTTCTTGATTTAAGACGACTTTCTTCATCAATAAGCTTATATAGTTCTTCATTTCTTTTTAAATCATCATCAATTTTTACGATATCTTCCATATCAATAAGATCCTCCTTTTGTATAAATATACCCCAATATAAGATGGTGTGAGATAAGTGATTTAACTTGAAAAATTAGGGAAATTAGTATTTACTTCTAGTAGATAAGCCAAATCCTATAGAGCCGCAAAGTTTTCAAACTTTGCGAAACAAAGTTAAAATATTTTGCTCTCATTGGGGCATAGATAAAAAACAAGCTGTAACTCCTCTTTTTTGTTTTATAGATAAATACTTTGGCTATGAGGTATAGGATAAATAGGCCTTAGGCTTTACAGGCTGAAATTATGGCTCATTCGGCAATATTAGCCCAAGAGGAAGAGGCGGAGGTCGGGGCTTTTCTTGAAAAGGGCTTGACCGATACTTATTATAAGGGTATGTATGATGAATATATTAATAAAAATCCTGACTAGGGTTATAATGATAATGGAAAGATAGTCTTGGAGAAGATTTTATGAGAAGAAGAATAAAAGATGTTATAAAAAGTGCCTATAATGGGGAAGAAATCACAAAAGAAGAAAAGAGTGAGATCTTTAGTTATTTTAGGCATATACCTAATGCGAGAAAAACAGATAAAGAATTCGAGTTATATTGTAAAATGGCTGAAGAAAAGGGTATGCCTAAGCCTGAAATATATTCCAAAATAAGGCTTTTGTATAGTAAAAAAGAGCTGACTGAAGAAGAAAAGCAAGAATTATTGAAGAATAGATTTACAGCTCCTTTTAAGGGGGAAACCATCGGACACAGAGAATTAACAGAGGAAGAGAAAAAAGAAGCTGGAGAGTTTTGGAAAAAATAAGGACATAGGGGACTAAATGTTGTCTTTAAAATCATTTGCATTTACTACTTTTTGTGGTACTATGTGGTTGACAACAGAATGATATTCCACAGTATCCTGTTAAGAGAATAAGCAAGCCCGAGACAATGCTTATTGATGAAATGAGAATTAGTAGCCATCAATCTCATCTTAATCTCACACTAACCAAGCTTTAAAGCCAGCATTAGGAGGGTCAGTAGCT
Source organism: Anaerococcus tetradius (assembly GCF_947087635.1). Lineage (NCBI taxonomy): Bacteria > Bacillati > Bacillota > Tissierellia > Tissierellales > Peptoniphilaceae > Anaerococcus > Anaerococcus tetradius. The sequence continues at coordinate 67,025 of NZ_CAMUDP010000008.1, read as the reverse complement.
CTCCTTTTGCTTTTTAAAAAGAATAATATACAAATATTAGGCACAACTAAACTTACAGGCATAAGATTTTAGATGTGCTTTTTTAATTGATAAAAAGGAGTAAAAATGGATAGTTATAAATTTCCAAAACCTTGACAGCACATGTGGTATTTTTATTTGCAAGCGTTTTGGAGTATCGGCAAGCTTGATTAATTATTATAAGAGTATATAATACCTGTAAGAGAAGCGACCTCTTAATCATCAAAAAAGCCACAAAGCTTTCAAACTTTGTGATATGAGTGAATAACAATGTTCCCATAAGGGTAACAAAAAAGCAGGAGGGTCAGTCCTGCTTTTTACTTTTGTCTTTGTTTCTTCTTTCTTTCCACAACTCGAAAAGAATATTAGAAAACAAAGGTAATATGAGTGATGACATTATTGTCAACAATAATTCCCCCATCGGGCAACACCTCCTTTCTACAAGGGGCAAATTTATTATACCATATTAAAAATAATCGTGAGTTAATCGTGTAAAAGATCACACAAAATAAGTAAATATGAATAATTTAATCGTGCGTTAATCGTACGATTTTTTATTGTCTTTTACTTGCTAGACGTAAAAGAAGCATGGAGAAATGAGTCAGACGGACTATAAATGGAGGTTTTTGGATTCTAGTTTAACAGAAATAAAAAGCTGAATATTAGGGATAAAAATAAAAAAGAGACCATCAATTGGTCTCTATAACTTCTAGTATAATATCATTTTCTTGCTACATTTTAGTTACAAGATAGCCTTTTTATAGGCGTTTTTATTCTTTTATACCGAAAGCATAGAAAAATTATTATCTATATTCGTGTATATTCTAATATATCCCTTTTTAGTAATGTATAAATATTACATGGTGGAGAATAGGGGACTTGAACCCCTGGCCTCTTGACTGCCAGTCAAGCGCTCTCCCAGCTGAGCTAATTCCCCAAGTCGATTTTATTTTAGCATATTTTTTTAAAAAAAACAAGCCATCGTAAGGTGGCTTGTTTATATTTTTTTGTCAACCCAGTCTCCTTGGTAGAATCTGTATCTTAGGCTTACAAATCTTGATGTTTGATCAGAAAGTATGCCTAGCCATATTCCTACTATTCCAAGACCTAAGATATGGACTGCTAGTAGGGTTACAGCACTTCTTATGAAGGTTACTGATACTAGGGCTACGAGGAGGGTGTATTTTACATCTCCAGCAGCTCTTAGGCAGCCTCCATAGATGGTTTGAGATATTTGGAGGAGGACTATGAGGGTTAGAAATCTCGTTATTATTACTCCGTATTCGATGATTTTTTTGTCTGTAAAGAAGAGACCGAATATATTCCTTCCAAATAATATCAAGATTATTGATACTATGACGGATAGGGCGAAGCCTATTTCTTGGCAGACCTTGCCATAGGTCTTGGCAGCTTCTTTATCTTCTGCGCCGAGGGCATTTCCCGATAGGGCGATTGCTGCAACTTGCATACCGTTACCTAGGGAGAAATTTAGGGATAGGAGATTCATTCCTACATTGTGGGCAGCAAATATTTCTGTGCCGAGGCCTGCTGCGGTTATGGCAGTTATTAGGAAACCAATCCTAGCTGAAACATTTTCTACAAAAATATTAAAGCCTAAATTAGCTATGGATTTTCCTATATTTTTGCTGTAGGCGAACTTAACTTTAAGAAAGTGGGCAAAGTTTAGGTAGGAAGCTTTCCTTGTTAGGGAAATTATACACATAAGACTTGCCACAAAGGTTCCTAGAACTGTAGCTATGGCTGCTCCCCTTATGCCCAAAGCAGGAAAGCCGAAGTTTCCATAGATAAGTAGGTAGTTGAAGGTCATATTGACAAGGGAGCTTACAAGGTTTGATATGAAGGCTATCCTGGTGTTACCGCAACCCCTGTGGCCAGCATTTATTACCATGGCTATGGCATTAAAGATTATTCCACCCATGATTATTTGAAAGTATTGGATAGATAGGTCATGGGTTTCGCTATTTGAGCCTGCGAATTTTAGGATTGGGTCTAGAAATGGAATCATCACTAGATCAACGAGAATAACAAAGGAAATTACGATGTAGATGGCAGTAATAAGTGTTCTGTTTGCTTCATTCCTATTTCCTTCTCCCTGCCTTCTAGCTACTAGGGCAGAAACGGCAGCATTTATCGAAAAGAATATGGTTAGGGCTATAAATTTAGGTTGGGTAGTAAGACCGACTGCAGCGACTGCACTAGGCCCCATGCCCGATACCATGAAGGTATCAATTATATCTGCGATTGAAATAAAGAAAAATTCTAAGAGGGCTGGCCAGGCAATCCCTATAGATTTTTTCCAATAAGCTTTACGTTCCAAGTCTCCTTCTTTCTAATCTATTAAATCTAGGTATTTTTCTATGTTGATATTGTCTTCTTTACTTTCTTCTATTACTTTTTTGTAGATTTTAGAGATGCTTGTTACAGTTTTTCTAGTAGCTTCTTCTATAGAAAATCCCTCCAAATAATAGGCTATAAATAGGCCGTCAAAAAGATCTCCAGTTCCTGTAAGTCTGTTTGGAAGCTTCTTGAAGGCTACTTTGTAGTCATAAGTATCGTAACCTTTTACAAAATATTCGTCATTTTCTTTTACTGAGGTAATGATGAATTTCTTGCCAGATTCTTTTAACTTTTCGTAGTCTAGGTCAAGGAATTTGGCCTCGGTAGAGTTTGGGGTGATAATATCTGCTATTTCAAGTAAGGATTTGTAATTGTTTAGGATAGTTTCGTCAATGCTTGGGTATAGGCTACCATCATCGCCCATTATTGGGTCGAAGAGAATAGTTGTTTCATAGGAAAGATTCTTGATGTAATCGTAGATTATATCCCTTTGCTTAGTATTGTGGATGTATCCGATTGAGATTAGGTCGAATTTAAAAGCTAAGTCGTCCCAATTCTTCAAAGAATCTTCTAGGTATGTAGTACAATCTAGTATTGCGTTTTTTCCGTAGGAAAAATTATTTGCTATAAGGGCTGTTGGCAAGAAAAAGGTATTATGTCCCTTATAAGACAGGATATTTTCCATCATTTTACCGGCGATTTTGCCTAAGGAAACAAAATCATTTATAATAAGTATATTTTTCATATTTTTCACCTCACTTTATATCTTATGAATTATCTAGCTTATGTCAACACCAACTTTTTGAAAATATTGTAAAGATTTTAGCCTTAATGATATAATGAAAGTATGTATAAGTTCAATAAAAATATTATCAACAAAATAAATGAAAATAAATATGTGAAAAAGACAAGGAGCAGTTTGGGCAATCTAATATTCTCTCGTGCTGGACTTTTTGTCCTTCTTGTTATTTTACAAATCCTTCTTATGATATATTTTTATTACAATGCTAATATTGGTATCAGCTATCTTTTGGGAGGAGATAGCCTATCCAAGCTTCTCATAATGCTTGTAATACTTAATATGAGAAATGTATCCAACGCTAACAAGCTTTCTTGGTTTTTGTTAATAGCAATCTTTCCAACTTTTGGTATCATTGCCTTCATTATGAGCCATTATTCTATAGGTTATAAGACTGAACAGAGGAAGGTATTAAATCTTGATGAAGAATCCAGAAAATATTTCGATAAGGATAAGGACCTCTACGAGAGAATCGAGGATAGGGAGAAGAGAATTTATCCCATAGCCAAGTACCTAGATGATGTTGGTGGTTTTCCGACTTATAGGAATACATCATCCACTTACTATAAGGTTGGAGATGATATGTTCGAGGCTATGCTTGAAGATGTTAAGAAGGCCCAAAAATTTATATTCTTGGAATTTTTTATCGTAGATTATGGTTATATGTGGGGAAGCCTCCTTGAAGAGCTTGTAAAAAAGGCTAAGGAAGGTGTAGAAGTTAGGCTCTTAATTGATGGGTCAAATCTAATCACTAGATTAAAGTCGAACTTTCCCCTAGAGATGGCAAGTCTTGGCATAGAATGTAGGGTCTTTTCCAAGATGTATCCTATAGTATCAACCTATCAGAACAATAGGGATCACAGGAAGGTCATGGTTATTGATGGTAAGGTTGGCTATACTGGAGGAATAAATCTTTCGGATGAATACATCAATGTCTTTGAAAGATTTGGTCATTGGAAGGATAGCGGGGTAAGACTTGAAGGCTCTGCTGTAAAAAGCTTTAGTATAATGTTTTTAAATATGTGGTCATCCTTGGCTAGTAAGTCAGAAGACTATAGTCCCTACCTAAAGATGTATCCAAACAAAGAAGCCTCAGGCTTCTACATTCCATTTTCCGACAATCCTTTGGATAACGAAACAATCTCCAAAAATGTCCTTCTTGATACCATAAACAAGGCCAAAAATTATGTCTACTTGATGAGTCCCTATCTAATAATTGATGAAGAGATAAGAAATTCCATCAAGCTTGCGGCTAAGTCAGGTATAGACTTTAGGATTTGCCTACCTCATATACCAGATAAGAAAATTGCCTTTGCCCTTGCCAAAGACCATTACAAGGAACTAATCGAAGCTGGAGTGAGGATTTTTGAATATACTCCAGGCTTTGTTCACTCAAAAACTTGGCTTGCTGATGATAAGGTAGCCTTTGTCGGTACGGTCAATCTTGATTATAGGGCCCTCTACCAAAACTTCGAGTGTGGCCTATATATGTACAAATCAAATAGCCTAGTTGAAATAAAAAATGACTTCGACATATTTTTCGATATTGGGACTGAAATAAATATGGAAGATGTAGAAAATATTGAAATAGTATCAAAATTATTCGCCAAAATTGCCAAGCCTTTTGCAGTGTTGATGTAGGCTTAAAACTTAACTTCTCGTGGTTAATACTTCGGGAAGTTTTTTGTTGGAAATTTTCATAAGCTCTTGCAAAAATTTTAGTAGCTGATATAATTTAATTAAGTAGCGTATGGTATATGACCAAACACCATAAAGGAGGATTCATGTTTAATATTAGTTTTTCTTCTGAAATCCCCTTGTACATGCAGATAGTCGATGAAACCAAGTCATTTATAGCTGCGGGCTATTTTAAGGATGGAGATAAGTTTCCTTCAGTAAGGGAATTATCCAAAAGCCTATCTATTAATCAGACTACAGTATCTAAGGCCTTTAAGGAACTTGATAGACTTGGCTTAATCGAAACTAGGCCTGGCATAGGGACTTTCATTAAAATTGATTCGAAGAAGCTTTCCTCATCCAAGGATGAGTTTGAAAGAGTTCTTGTGGATGATTTTAAGGAGGCGATTTTCTTAGGCTTTAGCAAGGATGAGATTATTGGAATTTTTGATAAGACAGAAAGGAATTTATATGAAGATTAGAGCAAATAATATTAGCAAATCTTTTGGGGAGAAGAAAGTTCTCGATAATATTTCCTTCGGCCTTGAAGAGGGGATGATAATAGGCCTTGTCGGCCGTAATGGTTCTGGTAAGACGACTCTACTCAAGTGCTTGTGTGGAATATATGATTGTGATGGGGGCGGATTTTTCTTAGATGATAAAAAACTTAGGGATAAACCAGCCTTAATTGCAAATATCGCCTTTTTGCCTGATAGATTTGACTACTTTAATTATTACAAGATTAAAGATATAGGAGATTTTTATTCAGTGATTTATAAGAATTTCGATAGTGGATTTTTCTTTACTGAGCTTAACAAACTAAAAATCAACCCAAATCTCAACTTAAGGAGCCTATCCAAGGGGCAAAAAAACATTACAGGTCTTATTACAATCCTTGCTACTAAGGCTAAAATTCTCTTGGTTGATGAGATATTAGATGGGATGGATGTTATTAACAAAAAGCTTATTATGTCCTATCTTTTGGATGCAAAAGACGAAGGTCGATCAGTTTTTGCCTCAAGCCATGAGCTAGACCAACTTTCAGGTTTAAGTGATTATATTTACTATCTTACAGTTTATGGTAAGTTGATTGATACAAGTGATAAGAAAATCAATAAGCTAAAGAAGGTTCAGATAGTCTTTAAGGAAGAAATCGCCAAAGACCTAAAAGAATCCCTAATCCTCGTTTCAAGCCTAGGAAGGGTAGCAACTTTTCTAGTTAATGATGATGATTATAGGCTAGAAAAAATGCTGGCTAGGGATGACATAGCCCAGTACGATTTGCTAAGTCCGAAGATTGAAGATTATTTTTACCTTGAAGCGGGAGGTGAAGAAAATGCGTAAGTTCAATGATTTACTTAAATTTACTTGGAAGAGATTTTCCGTTTGGATACTCCTAGTAACAATTTTTTGCACTATGGCTGTTGGAATTTTAGTTCAGAATAATATAAAGAATGATTATGAGAGATTTACCAACTGTGTTTTAGATATGAGAGAAAACTTGTATGGTGGTAAACACAATGAAGATATTGAAATTAATGAAGAAAGTATAGATAAGATAAAAATTGAGGCCTTGAAGCTAAAGGGAAAGTATAAGCTTTGCGATGATGACGATGTCTTTAGTATGGATGTCGATGGAAAAGCCCAAGATGATTACTTCGAAAGGCTTAGCAAGAATGGTGGCTATGATGCTCATTATATTTATAATAATATCAGGAGTTTTCTTGAGAAGTTTGATGATGGAAAGTTTAATGGGTCAGGCTACTACGAGGCCCTAGTCTTTCCTATAGTAATCTTTATAGGCCTTTTTGCTCTAAGTATCACAAGTCTTGAGCAATCTTTGGCAATTTATGATTTTACAAGACTTATGCCATGGAAAAAGAAAGATGAACTAATAATGAAAATAGGAATAGTTTTTCTCTTTGGAATGGTGATTTTTGCTATAAATACCCTAGTACTCGCCTTTATATTGAAGGCTTCAGCCTTTGGAAAAGTGGTAAGTTTTTCTTTAATAGCTGGGCAAATTTTAAGAAATATCCTTATTTTCTTGGGAGCAAGTATAATTTCTACTTCCCTAGGTTTTATAGGGGGAAATTTCCTAGGCCATTTGGGTCTTTATATAATGACACTCGCAGGCTTCGAACTTTATAGGGTTAATTTAAACATGACCTTGAATGCTTTTTCCTCTGACTTTGCTGAGAGGGTTGAAGATCTAATAAGAAGTTTTGAAGGAAGACTTAACCCTTTCTTTAAAACCCTCATGTCTCTTAGCTATATGAGAGTAGATAGTCTTATTACAATTCTTGCCTTTCTCATCGTGGCACTTGTAATATTCATTCTTGCCCTATATCTTAGCAAGAATCAAAGTAGCGAAAGAAGCGGTTATATGATAGCAAATAAAAAGCTAGGAGTCTTTTGTAAGCTAATGGCAAGCCTAACCCTTGCTAATCTTATGACCAGCATACTAGCAAGCGTATTTGTTCAAAAGATTAGTCCTGTTATAGTAATAATATTTATCCTCGCCTTATTGATAAGTTATAAATTCTTTGATATGCTATTTAAGATAAGACTTAAATTTTAAGGAGTAAGTATGGCTAAAGATAGATTAAGTTGGCAAGAATATTTTATGAAGCTCGCAAAGACTGTCGCAAGACGTGGAACTTGCGATAGGGCCTATGTGGGTTGCGTCTTGGTAAATGAAGAGAATAGGATAGTTTCCACAGGCTACAATGGATCGATAAAGGGTAACCCTCATTGTGACGAAGTAGGTCATACCATGCGTGATGGCCATTGTATAGCGACAATTCACGCTGAGATGAATGCTATTTTATACTGTGCCAAGGAGGGCATAGCAACTAAGAATACTATTTGTTATGTAACTCATTTTCCCTGCCTAAATTGCACCAAATCCCTTATCCAGGCAGGAATAAAGAAAATTTATTACAATGAAGCCTACAGGATGGACGATTATGCAGTAGAACTTCTTAATAGAAATCATATAAGTTTTGAGAAAATCGAACTAAGGGATGATTTATGAAAATAATAGCCTCGGACTTTGATGGAACCCTTCTTATAAGAAACAAGCTTAGGGAAGGGGACCTTAGGTCTATTAAGTCCTTCCAGGATGGGGGCAATCTCTTTGGGATAGTTACTGGCAGGAGCTTTCATTCTTTAAATAAACTAATCGAGGGAAAGCTTAGTCCTGACTTTGTTATAGCCAATAATGGCTCTCATATCCTGATAAGAAATCAAAAAGCTATAACTGAATTGGTAAAATTTACCCTAGATAAGACTAAAGTAGCTAGGCTAATAAATTTTTATAGGCCATATTTTCCTATCAAAATCTTTACCGATAAGTCCAGGAGCCTAGATAGGCTTGATGAGATCATAGATCGAGAAGAAATTCTAGCCCTTGCTATTTATAGCGATAAAAATTTGGACAATCCATTCGATGAAGATTTTTCCTTTCACAAGTCGATTGGGGTAATTGATGTTATAAATAAGCAAGTATCGAAGAAAACAGGAATTGAATTTATCAAGGACTTCTATGGATACGATAAGGAAATTTACTCCATAGGAGATGACCTAAACGACATTTCCTTCCTAGAAGCAAGCAGGCTGTCCTTCACCCTAAATTATGTAAGCGAAGAAGAAGTCTTGAAGGTGTCTAATTATAAGGTTGAAAACATAGAAGAACTTATAGAAAATATAGAAAAATGGACATAAGTAAAGCACCAGGCTCTGTCTAGAAAAGACAGGACGAGGTGCTTTTTGTTGTGTAAATTAGTTGATTTTATCGACATTTACGAAATCAAGACTTCTTATTATTTCTTCCCTACTAGGAAGGTCAAGAACTCTTGCAGTTGCAGCAGCACTTGCGACAGAAACCCTGTAAGATTCGATTGGATCACCGTCACGAACTATTGTTCCCAAAAATCCAGCAATCATAGCATCCCTACAAGCGACTGTGTTGATGATTTTTTGTCCATCATCAATTGGGGTTGACTCATATACGTCATCACCGACAAAAAACATTGAACCATTTGCTCCATAGGAGATTATTACATACTTTGCCCCCATATTTATAAGTTTTTTTCCATAAGGGATGTAGTCCATCTTATCTTCTATTCTCACATTGAAAATTTCTTCTATATCCTCACCATTTGGCTTAACCAAGAGAGGTTTTTCCTTGACAATATCAAGTAGATATCTAGCAGGAACATCCGCAATGAAGTCTGCTCCGTTGGCAGTAGCTACAGAAACAAGTCTTGTATAGATATCATTATCTAGGCCATCTTCCATTGGTGGAACTGAACCACCAAAGATAATAGTATCTCCCTCTCTAGCCCTTGATAGGAAATAAACTAGCTCGTCAACTTCGTTAGACTTGATAGTTGGTCCTGGGAAGTTAATCATGGTTTCTTCGTTGTTTTCGAAAAGTTTGATATTAGTTCTGTTGTGGTTAGCCATCTTTACGAAATTAGTTCTTATATTTTCGCGGGTCAACCAATCAGTGATAAACTCACCTTGAAAGCCTCCTACAAAGCCTGTAGCTATGGTTGGAATCCTCAAGGAAGAAAGAATCCTTGATACATTAATTGCCTTACCACCAGGAACAGATCTTTCTGAAAGTATGTCATTTTCCTGGCCGAGATTGAGGTGCTTAAGCTCCACGAAAAGGTCGATGGATGGGTTAAGTGTTACGGTATAAATCATTATTACTCCTTACTATTATTATTCTTTTCTATTACAATTTTAGCTTACTTATACTTTCTATAATTTCTTCCATGTGCATGCCATGGCTACCCTTTACAAACACTAGGCTTGATCTAGTTATTAAGGATTTTAACTTATCAATTAAATCATTCTTACTGGTGAAATGAAAGAGTCTATTTTTTGGGAAATTCTCCAAGGCCCCTTGGTACATATAATAGGAGAGTTCACCAAAAAACAAACAGTAATGAACATCTTTTGGATCAATTTCTTTTCCAACTTGATAGTGGAGATCTTTTTCACTTTCTCCCAACTCAAGCATATCACCAAGGACTAGGATTTTATTATCGTAGCCTCCCAACATTTTTGTAGTATTAAGACCACTTCTTAGGGATTGGGGATTAGATTTATAGCAATCGTCCAAGACATCGAAGCCATCAAATTCTATAATTCTAGATCTGTTATTTGCTGGAGTTACTTCCAAAAGACCTTCTTTGATTTGCTCCTTACTTAGGCCTAAAAGGCTAGAAATCAAGAGGCAGGCACCACCATTATAGACATTGTGGCTACCCAAGAGGGGAATTTCATAAACGTCACCGTCATGGCTAAAGCTAACCTTAGCAAGCTTTTCTCCCACATCCTTTACTACAAAGTCGTTGTCATCATTTTCTCCAAAACTAATCTTTTTTTGCTTTATAGTATATAAGGAAATATCTTTTTTGATAGTGGGGTCATCACCATTATAGATAAAATATCCTTCTCGATTTAAGCCTTCAACTATTTCCATCTTAGCCTTTAGGATTCCTTCCTTAGTCTTTAACTTCTCCAAGTGACTATCCCCGATATTAGTGATAAGGGCTATATCTGGCTTAACTATACTTGTAGTTAGGGATATGTCACCGAAACTATCAGTTCCCATTTCTACAATAGCAACTTCGCAATCTTCACGAAGACTTAGGATGGTTTTTGGAACTCCTATCTCGTTGTTGAGATTGCCGATGGTTTTTTGAACCTTGAATTTTTTCTTGAGGACTTCGTAGAGGAGGTCCTTAGTAGTAGTCTTTCCATTAGAACCAGTAATGCCTATGATTTTAGTTGAAGAAAGCTCATTTCTATAGGCCTTTGCTAAAGCTTGGAGGGCCTTTAGGGTATCATCAACTCTTATATAAGGGATGGAAATGTTATTTTTAATCTTGTAATCCTTATCTATAAGGAAGGCAGCTGCCTTTTTATCTTCGCACTCCTTAATAAAAAGTCTGCCATCAAAAACTTCACCAACTAAGGGTATATAGAGATTTCCTTCTTGGATGGTCCTAGAATCAGTTGAAACGCCCTTTATCATGTAGGAGTCATAGGCCTTATCACAAAGCTCAGCCTTTAACATTCGAGAAATTTCACCAAGACTTCTTTCTATCATTTAGACCACCTTTCTAAGCCATCTTCAATCAAGATATCCAAAACTTCTGAGAAGTTTTTCTTATACATCAACTCGCAAAGTCTCGCAAAGAAAGAACTAGGAGTAAAGCCTGGGAAGGTATTTATTTCATTTACATAAAAATTACCATCTTCTCCATAGAAAATATCGACCCTGGCAAAGCCTTCGCAACCACAGACTTCATAAGCTTTACTTACAAAATCTTGGGCCTCTTTTAGCTTGTCATCGTCTAGGTCATAAGGAAGAGATTCCTTGGTAGTCTTTGAAAAGTATTTGGCATCATAATCTAGGAAAGTATGATCGGATATATAAGCACCCGGTCTTGAAACATCAGGATTCATATGGCCAACTACAGCAAATTCGATTTCTTGACCGACAATAAGCTCTTCTACTAAGACCTTTTTGTCATATTTAAGAGCCAAACATCCAGCCTCGAGGAGTTCTTCTTTGCTAGTAACCTTACTAACACCAACAGATGAACCATTAGCTGAAGGCTTAACTATGAGAGGAAGGCCAATCTCATCAATACACTTCTGAGCGAAACTTTCACCAAAGCCTTCCCTATTAGTATAGAGGTATTTTGCTTGACGCAAATTATTCTTCTCAAAAATATCATTACTTGTAACCTTATCCATGCAAATAGCGGATGAAAGAAGGCCATTACCAATATATTTAAGACCAGCTACATCAAGAAGACCTTGAATAGTTCCATCTTCTCCATAGGTTCCATGAACTGCGGGAATAATTATGGTTTTACTCAAATCTTCCTTGCTAAGGCTATCGAGGAAATTTGCTATGGATTTAGCCTTATTTACCTTAATATCCCTAACTAGGTCGAATTCATCACTTGTATCTATCTTATCGAAGCTATCTGAATAAGCTCCTTCTTTATTAATATAAACTAGTTTAATTTTATATTTCTCTTCATTCAAATTCTTAGATATGTTTAGGGCACTTCTTAGTGAAATATCATGTTCACTCGAAGGACCTCCACATAAAATATAGACATTAATCATTACTTGCTCTCTTTCATATAAATTCTATGAAGATTATACTACTTGAAGAAAAAATGGGCTAATAATTAAAGAATTAGCCTATGACTTACAGAATAGAAACAGGAATATATTACATTTGTAACAATTAATTTTGAGAAAATATGATATATTTTAATAAGAGAATAGAAAAATAAGGGGAAAAAACGCTAACTCTTTAAAAAAACCTAGTCAATTTAATTTGCTAAAGGGTAATATATCAACATCTGCAAGGGGAAATGGCCTAAATTTAAAACCTACATAATTTTCACACAATTAAAAGGTACAATAACAAATGTAAATAAGAACTGTTAATAATTTGTAACCATTGTTACAAGAAAATTTTGAAAATAATCATTGATATATAGAAAGAGGAAAAAATGAACAGATTAACAAAATATGCCCTAGCAGCAGCCCTAGTATTACCGACTGTATTCTCGATAGGATCGAAAGAAGCAAAGGCAGATAGAATTAACCTAGATACAAATAAAGCAAAAGTAGTTAACGTAAGAAATTCAGCTGAAGAAAAGAACAATGTTATAGGACAAATCAAAGACTCAAACAAGTCATACGAAGTCCTAGGCAAGTCAAATGGCTGGTATAGAATTGACTTTGAAGGAAAAGAAGCATTCGTAGGAACATCTTGGTTCAAACTAACAGCTGAAACAGAAGTTATAGCTCCAGCGAACTTTAGAGATGCTGCAAAATTATCATCAAAGGTAATTAAAGTTCTAAACGAAGGTGATATAGTAGAAGTTATAGAAGAAGCTGACAATGGCTTTGTAAAAGTTAAACATAATGGCGAAGAAGGATACATATACAATAATCTTCTTAAATCTTTCAACGAAAGAAATAAAAATGCTAAAGAAAAGAAAAAAGTAGCTAAAAAAGCAAATAACAATTCACAAACTTACCAAGAACCAAGCTACACTTATACAGAAGAAGTAACTTACTATGACAATGGATCTAACAATAGTTCCCAAGATTACAGCGGAGAAGACAATTCTTCTTACCAAGGAGATTCAAACTGGGCAAAAGAATGGATAGCTCAAAGAGAATCTGGTGGATCATACACAGCTTATAATCCAAATGGTGGTTACTACGGAAGGTATCAACTTAATCCAGCTCTAGTAAGCTACGGAGCAAGTCCAGCAGAACAAGAAGCTGCTGCAGATTCATATGTATATGGAAGATATGGTTCATGGGAAAATGCTCAAGCATTCTGGGCTAATAACGGTTGGTATTAAAAATAAGCTTACAATTCTTATGGAGCTTATGATAATTAGAAAAAGGCTTATCCTAGGCCAAATACCTAGAAGATCTGCTTAATTAGATAATATATAGAAAATCAAAGTAGGAAGTTACTAAGTTTATCCTTAGGGCTTCCTATTTTTTATTTGCTAGATTATTTTTCTTTGCACTAATTGAGAAAAGGGTAAAATGATAATTATAAGAATATCCAGGAGGAAATAATGAAAGCCATATTAACAGTTATAGGACTTGATCAAGCAGGAATAATCTATAAAGTATCAAAAATACTTTACGAATACAATATTAACATCCTAGATTTAAGCCAAACCATAATGGTCGATCAATTTGCAGGTATGTTTAATATTGATTTATCCAAAGCTAATGCTGATTTTACAGAGATAGGCAAGGCTTTTGATAAGTTAAGCGAACAAACAGGTCTAGAAATTAGAATTCAAAACGAAAAGCTTTTTGATGCAATGCACAGGATATAAGTATGGATAGGAATAATATAATTGAAACAATCAAGATGCTTGATGAGGAAAATCTCGATATTAGAACCCTCACCATGGGGATCTCCCTCCTTGATTGTATAGATAGCGATTATAAAGTCGCTTGTGAAAAAATTTATAACAAGTTAATTAGAGAGAGTAAGGATTTTATTAAGGTATCCAAGGAAGTTTCAAAAATTTATGGGGTGCCAATAATTAATAACAGGATATCTGTTACACCAATCTCTTTGATAGCAGCTAGTACCGATCTTGACGATTATACTCCCTTTGCCCAATGCCTAGATAGGGCGGCTAAGGATATAGGAGTTGACTTTATCGGAGGATTTTCTGCCCTTGTTCAAAAGGGTATGACTAAGGCTGATGAGATTTTAATTAAGTCTATCCCAAAAGCTCTAGCAAGTACAGACTTGGTTTGCTCTAGCGTAAATGTCGGCTCTACCAAGGCTGGTATTAATATGGATGCAGTTGCTATGTGCGGAGAAGTTATTAAGGATTTAGCTCAAAGAACAGCTTCAAGTGATAGCCTAGGTTGTGCTAAGCTTGTAATCTTTTCTAATGCTGTTGAGGATAATCCCTTCATGGCCGGAGCCTTCCATGGGGTAAGTGAAGCTGAAACTGTAATTAATGTTGGGGTATCTGGTCCTGGAGTAGTTAAGTCTGCTATATCAAATAAGGATAATTTACCAATTAATGAAATTTGTGAGATAATCAAAAAGACAGCCTTCAAAATCACTAGGATGGGAGAACTTGTAGGTAGGGAAGTTTGCGAAAAACTTGGCAAAGAGTTTGGTATTCTCGATTTATCCCTTGCACCAACACCTGCCATAGGAGATTCTGTTGGAAGAATCCTAGAAGAGATAGGCATTGATAATGTAGGCGGCCATGGAACGGTAGCAGCCCTTGCTCTTCTCAATGATGCGGTTAAAAAGGGAGGACTTATGGCTAGTGCCTCAGTAGGTGGTCTTTCCGGAGCTTTCATTCCAGTTAGTGAAGATGAGGGCATGATTAAGGCAGCAGATGGGGGCTATCTAAGCTTTGATACACTAGAAGCTATGACTTGTGTCTGTTCAGTCGGACTTGATATGATAGCTATACCAGGAGATACAACAGCGGCTACTATTTCTGCAATAATTGCTGATGAGGCAGCTATTGGTATGATTAATGCAAAGACAACTGCTGTTAGAGTTATTCCAGTTGTTGGCAAGAAAGTTGGAGATTACGCACAATTCGGTGGTCTTTTGGGCTATGCACCAATAATTGATATAGGAAATTCAAATTCAGAAAAAATGATAAAAAGAGGTGGCCATATACCAGCCCCTGTTCACTCATTTAAAAACTAAGGAGAAAATATGGAAAGCAAAAATCCAATAGTAACAATAGAAATGGAAAATGGCGATATAATAAAGGCAGAACTCTATCCAGATATAGCACCAAACACTGTAAATAACTTTATTTCTCTAATTAAAAAGGGCTTTTACGATGGCCTAATTTTCCATAGGGTTATAAAAAACTTTATGATCCAAGGTGGTGACCCACAAGGCACAGGTATGGGAGGCCCAGGCTATGCAATAAAGGGTGAATTTAACATGAATGGTTTTAAAAATGATTTAAAACACGAAAGAGGAGTCCTATCCATGGCAAGGAGCTTCATGCCAGATTCAGCAGGCAGCCAATTTTTCATCATGCACCAAGATAGCCCACACCTAGACGGACAATATGCAGGCTTTGGTAAGGTAATCGAAGGCATGGACGTGGTAGATAAGATAGCAGCAAGCAAAACTGATAGACAAGATAGACCAAAAGAAGACGTAAGAATCAAACAAGCAAGCGTAGAAACCTTTGGTAAGGAATATCCAGAAGTAGTTAAAATGTAAAAAAAGACCAGGAGCAATCCTGGTTTTAGTGTGGGTAATTTCTAGGAAAACGAGACGATAAATAAATATTCCGTTAAAGATTTCAAAAAATATTTGACAATGATGACATTATTTTCTATAATTAAATAAATGGTAGTTACCACTCGTGCATAGGAAATCGTTTTTGAAGTTTTTGAAATTTTTTCTAAAACTTTAAAATTGTAGTATAAGTTTTCTTGCAACAAAGTTACTGTTTAAAATACTAAATAACTATATAAGGAGGATATTATGTTACAAACAGTTATAGTATTTTTGATTGTTACGGGGTTAGTATCGTTAATTTCTTGGATTAGAACCAAAGATGACGATCTATCAACATCAAAGGGTTATTTTTTAGCGGGAAGGGGTTTAGGTGCATTTGTAATAGCTTGCTCAATGGTATTAACCTCTTTATCAACAGAACAGATGATAGGAGTCAATGCAAATACATATGTAGGCAATTTTTCAATTATTGCTTGGACAGTGCAGTCTGTAATTCCTTTATGTATATTAGCAAAGGTTTTACTACCTAAATATCTTAGGGAAGGATATACAACTATCCCAGAATTTTTTGAAAATAGGTATGCAAGATCTACTAGACTTGTAATGTCAACTTTATTTTTATTTTTCTATATATTCATTTCAATACCAGTAGCATTATATACAGGTGCGATAGCTTTCAATCAAATATTTAATTTGGAACAATTTGGATTGGATTATGCTCAAGCAATGTGGATAACTGTATGGGCTATAGGTTTAGTTGGTGCTATATATGCAATATTTGGTGGACTAAAAGCAGTTGCCGTATCTGATACTGTAAATGCTGTAATATTAGTAATTGGTGCCTTATTAGTACCTTACTTTGGATTAAAATACTTAGGAAGTGGTAATTTACTTCAAGGTATAGATGTTATAACATCATCACATATTGAAAAGTTTAATGCTATAGGAAGTGCAACTGACGCAGTGCCATGGACAGCAATATTCACAGGTATATTTATAGTTAATTTATTTTACTGGACAACTAACCAAGCTATAGTTCAAAGAACTATGGGAGCCAAAGATTTAGCTTCAGGTCAAAAGGGAATAGTTATAGCAGCATTCTTCTTATTGTTACTACCATTAATATTGAACTTACCAGGATTAATAGCATTTCATATTTTTGGAGATGGCATTAAAAATATGGACTTATCTTACCCAACATTAGTAAATGAAGTCATGCCAAAATATTTACAAGGATTTTTTGTAGCCGGTTTATTTGGCGCTGTTCTATCAACATTTAATTCATTTCTGAATTCGGCAGCTACTATATTTTGCAACGACTTATTACCTATGGTAAGTAAGAAGAAAAGAGAGGATAAAGATTTAATAAAACTAGCTAAAAAAGTATCAGCAATAATGGCAATTATTACAATGTTTATAGCTCCTTTATTGATGTATGGATCAGATGGTGTATTCTTATTTACAAAAAGATTTGCTGGATTCTTCAATATTCCAATAGTTGCTTTATTTGTAGTCGGAATATTCAATAAAACAGTATCATCAAAAGCCGCTAACATAACTGTAGGCTTACACATATTACTATATTTTAGTTTAGTATGGGTATTTAAAGTTAGTTTGAACTTCCAACACGTAATGGGCGGACTATTTGTATTTGATGTCATATCTATGCTACTTTTAGGTAAAATTTGGGGAAAAGATACCCCTTACGAAGCCTCAACTGATAATAAATCTGGAGTAGATTTGTGCGAATGGAAGTATATCAATTTATTAATTTCAACAGTTGTGTTAAGTTTAATTGCACTATATGCATTACTATCTCCAATTGGATTAGCATCAGAAGCTGGAAAACCATTAAATGTATTGATTGGATATATAGTTATAGAAATAGCGATAATTATATTTTTTATAAGTAAAACAAAAAGGACTGCTATTCATGAATAATATAGTATATATTTTATTGGATCAAATACGTCTGGATATGTTGGGAACATACGGACATGATATAGTTAAAACTCCAAATATTGATAAAGTGGCAAGCGAAGGTATAAAATTTACTAACGCATATACACCAGCCTCTGTTTGTGGACCGGCAAGGACATCTTTATTTACAGGTCTTATGCCATCAACTCATGGTATTATCAGAAATGGGGAAAAAGGTGGTTCTGGAGAGATAGATAAAGATAAACCAAATATAATGAATCAATTAGATGAACATTATAAGTTTATTACAGGCAAATGGCATGTGGGAACAAAATCAATCCCAAAAGATTATGATATAAAAGGACATAATTTCGATGGTTATGGATATCCGGGAAGTGGCGTATATAAAAATTTAGTTTTTGATCAGCCACCAACTCGAGTTAGCAATAGGTATAAGGAATGGTTAATTGAAAATGACTATGAAATTCCTGAGGTTTCAAAAGCTTACTTTGGAGATAATCCTCATTTGAGAGTACAGGAGTTGTGTGGATTATTATCTGGAACTAAAAATGAAACAATACCTTACTTCATAATTGATGAAGCGAAAAAATATGTAAATGAATCTACAGAATTATCTAAACCATTTTTTGGATGGATAAATTTTTGGGGTCCACATACACCATGTATTGTTCCTGAACCATACTATTCAATGTATAATCCTGATGATATTATATTGGATGATAGTTTCTTCAAACCTTTAGTTGGCAAACCTGGTCACTATAAATCAATTTCAAAGATGTGGGGAATGTGGGAAGCAAGCGAGGCTAGATGGAAAGAAGTTATATCAAAATATTGGGGTTATATTACACTAATTGATGACGCCATTGGAGATTTCATAGATTATTTAAAAGAAAATAATTTATATGACAATACATTTTTAGTAATAACTGCAGATCATGGTGATGCCATGGGAGCTCATAGGATGATTGAAAAGGGTGAATTTATGTTTGACACAACATATAAGATTCCTATGATAGTTAAAGATGTTAATTCTAAAAATAAGTCTGCAGTTAATGATAATTTAGTATATTTACATGATTTAACTGCGACAGCATATGATATATCAGGTAAGAAAATTCCTGAAGAATTTGAATGTGAATCAATTTTACCAATCATAAGGGATAAGGCAAATAATGATAGAAAAGGTGTTTTATCTCAATTAGCAGGCCATTTTGTATATTTTGAGCAAAGAATGTGGCATAGGAAAGATTATAAATTAGTATTTAATGCATCTGATTTATGCGAGTTATATGATGTAAAGAATGATCCGGATGAGCTAAATAATTTGTTCTATAATGATGAATATAAAGACATAAAAAGAGAGCTTTTAGAAGAAATGCACGATGAAATGCTTAGAATCTCTGATCCTTTAGAAAACTGGCTATATAGAATTATCTTAGAACTTTAATAAAAAAATAATATCCATCGGAAATTTTTTCGAGGGATATTATGATAGAAGGTGGCAAAATGTTAGATTTAAAAATGAAAAATATAAGTGTACTAATAAAACCGGCATCTTCAAACTGTAATATTAAGTGTGAGTATTGTTTTTATTATGATGAATCAGCAAATAGAGAAGTGTTTGATTATGGATTTATATCAATTTCAACTATAGATATCTTCCTTATGAAAATTTTTAACCTTGTGACAGAAAGTGTTTCATTTCTTTTTCAAGGTGGTGAACCAATGTTGATTGGGATAGAATTCTATAAGGTATTTGAAAAAATAGTCAAAAAATACAATAAAAATAAAATAAAAGTAAATTACTCTATACAAACTAACGGTATTTTACTTAACCAAGAATGGGCTGAATATTTTTATAGTTCAAACTACCTAGTTGGAGTTTCACTTGATGGAATAAAAAATACCCATGATAAATATAGGATGGATAAAAATAAGAGTGGAACATTTGAAAAGGTCTTAGATGCAATTGATTTACTTAAGAAAAATAAGGTGCAATTTAATATTTTAACCGTTGTAACAAACGAAATTGTAGATAGTGTTAGTGAGATATATAAGTTTTATAAAGATAGTGACTTTTATTACATGCAATTTACTCCATCAATTGAACCTATAAAAAAAGTGGGTCAATACCAATATATGGATACAAGACATTTTGGCCAGTTTCTAGATGAACTGTTTAATTTATGGTATGAGGATATTAAAAATAAAAATTATTATTCAATTAGATATTTTGAAAATCTGATCATGATATTAATGGGCATAACTCCAGAATCTTGCGATGCTCAAGGTAAATGCGATATAACCCTTGTAATGGAAGCAGATGGTTCAATTTATCCTTGTGATTTTTATATTTTAGATACTTGGCGTTTAGGAAATATTAATAATAATGCTTTAGAGGATATTATTCTTTCCAAAAAATCTAAAGAATTTATAATTAGTTCTATAAATATTCCAGAACAATGTAAGTCATGTGAATATTTATTAATATGTAGGAATGGATGTAGAAGGTATAGAAACAATGAAAATCTGAATATCTATTGTGAAAGTTATTATTACTTTTTTAAAAGGAATTATGGAAAACTCGTTGAATTAAAAGATATTATTCTAAAGGAAAGAAAAGTAAGAGCGAATTAATTTAAATAATATTTTGTAATATACAATGAGTTATTTACTTTAGGTAAATATTTTATTGTTTTGTATTTTTGGATAGAGAGGTTTTATATTTTTATGAAAAAAATTATTAGAAATGATGTTCTTAAAGTTGTGATAAATATAAATGGAGCTTTTATTGATGAGTTTTGTTTTGGCGAAAAAAATATTTTTTACCCTAGATTTACAGTTGATATTGATGGAATCCAGAAACCAAGGGGTGGGATGCATCCATGTTTGCCACAATTTGGGGTCAGTGAGATAAATAAATTGATGGTTCACGGTTATGGAAGAGATTTAGTTTGGGAAATCATTGAAGAAGATCAAAATAGAATTATATTGGCTTTGGATGGACATTTTGGATATGAAGGGATGAACTCATTGATAGAATATTCACTGGATAAGAATAAGTTTGATGTAAAACTGACTTTAAAAAATACATCAAATAATAATTTCTTGGTGGCACCTGGCTTCCATCCATATTTTTATTATGATAATAATTTCTTTATTGATGGAGTAGATTTAAATCATGATGATTTAAGAAAAACAATATTTGTAAAAAGTAATGAGATAAATTTTAGAACAGGTGAAAATGAAGTGAAAATATTAACAGATAATTTTAATGTTTTCGCAATATGGTCTGATTTTATAGAGAATTATATATGTATAGAACCAACTTTTAATGGAAATTCATTTACAAAAGAAAAAAATAATCCATATATTCTAAATGTTAAGGAAGAATTTAAAGCACAATTTTCTATAAAGATTGATTAAAATTTTACTGTATACAAATTAGATGATTAAGCTTACATATTAAGTATAAATGTTAAAATTTTGGGGGATAGAGTGTAGAAAATCTATGGAAAAGAAAAATAAATTATGGCGAATTTTTAAATCAACCCTATACCTATCAGCCTTTACCTTTGGTGGAGGCTACGTGATATTGACCTTGATGAAAGATACCTTTGTAGATAAATTAAAGTGGATAGACAAGGACCAGATGCTTGATATGACTGCTATTGCCCAGTCAGCTCCGGGAGCAGTTGCTATAAACGCGTCAATAGTTGTTGGCTATGAAACTGGGGGACTTCTTGGAATGCTTGTGGCAATTTTGGGTACGGCCATCCCACCATTGGTAATTATTTCGATAATTTCAATGTTTTACCAAGCCTTTATCGCAAATTATTATATAGCGAGATTTTTAAAGGGAATGCAGGGGGCTATTGCTGCCCTGATTTTTAAGGTTTCCTATGATATGGGCAAGGATCTTCTTAAGAGTAAGTCAAAATTTGTGCCAGTAATTATGGTACTTGCCTTCATCTTGGGATATTTTTTGAAGGTAAATATAGTTTATATAATTGCTAGTCTAATTTTACTTGGCCTTTTAAATGCCCTTACAAAAAGGAGGGGACATGTTAGTTAAATTATTTATAAGTTTTTTAAAAATCGGACTCTTCTCCTTTGGAGGAGGCTATGCAGCCCTTCCCCTCATCCAACAGGAAGTAGTTACTCAAAATGGGTGGTTGGGTGTAAGTGAATTTAACGACCTAATTACCATTAGCCAGATGACCCCAGGTCCAATCGCCCTAAACTCAGCGACCTTTGTAGGACAAAGAGTTGCAGGTTTTCCGGGAAGTCTTGCTGCCACAATTGGTTGTATTTTGCCATCAGCCATAATAGTTGGCGCCCTTTCATATTTTTATAAAAAGTACAAGGACTTGGATTTGATGACAGAAGTCCTAAAATTTTTAAGACCTGCCATTGTTGTGATGATCCTAATAGCTGGCCTTGATATACTCAAAACTGCCCTATTTGATGTAAACTTCATATCAATAGCAAACCTTGACTTTAAAATGCTAGGCTTATTTATAGGAGCGTTTATAATCATGAATAAAAAAAACTATGACCCCATTAAGGTCATGGTTGCAAGTGGTTGTTTGTATTTAATTTTAGGTTTTGTTAGCTAGTGATAAGTCAAGTCCATAATATTGTGTAAATTTACTAGTACAATATTTGCTATTTAATTCTAATATACAATTTAAAAGATGTTATCCAATCCTAATTGATATCAATGAGGATTGCAGCTATTAAACGAATATCTGAATCTTCATTAGGAAATATCCTAACTACTTTTTCACGTCTTCTAACTTCTTTGTATAGTCTTCTTAAGCAGTTAGTTGACCTAAGTCTACTATGGATTACATCATTAGCTAAATATGCAAAAGCATCTCCAAATCCATAATCTAAGGTTTTTAATGAGTTTTGAAATTTCTTTCTGTTAACTTTAGTGAGTTGAGCGAAGGAAAGAGAGCGAAACAAAAAAGGGGTTGTTGCAAAATTATGAATAATCATCGTACCATCGTTAGAAGGTTCTCTTAGGAAATTTTACCTCTCCTTGCCGGTGGGCATATTAGTGCCTGCCGACTGATGGAGGCATTTAGCCCGTCGGCGTTATGAGACTTTCCGTGGAGGTTCTTCTAATGATATTGGGACGATTTATTCATTCTGCAACAGCCCCTTTTTTAGCTTAGTTAGTGCTATCGTACATTTCTAGAAGTTTTTCTAGAACTTCAATTTTTTCTCTAATATCTCTGCCTTCGTCCGTATCTTTCTTTAGCATCCTTGGCAAGAGGATTTCTACTTCTTTGATATTTGGTGTGTAGCTTGATACCTTATCTGTTATTGATTCGTAAGACTTATGCTCGGCGAGGGCTACATGGTGGGAGTTAAACATGAGAGTATAACCAGCGATTCCTGTTTTTGCCTGATAAGGCTTGGAGATTCCGCCATCAATCACATAGAGCTTGCCGTTAGCCTTGATTGGGTTATCACCCTTGTTTGCCTTTACTGGAACGTGGCCATTAATTATCCTTCTTCTTTCGTTTTTGATTTCGAATTCGTCTAGGATCATATCTACAATCTCTTCCTTATCACAAAGCCTGTAATAAGGGTTAAAGACTTCTTTTTTTAAGTCCTTGTCATCTACAAAGATATTTTCAAAATATGAGTATTGACTCTTGCCGAAAATTGGTGAATATTTACCATTTATCAGATACCACATCACATCCTTGGCAAAGAGAGAGTCGGTAAAGTAGGCGTCTCTTGCAATTTTATCGAAGGCATCCATTAATTTTCTGCCAGTATATGTCTTGCCCTTAATCTTTACTTCCTTGAATTTGCCATCTTCTGTAAGAGGTATGCAACCATGAAAGAGGAGAGATCCATTTTCTGTCTTATACATAGATCCATTCTTGTATAAGAATCTCATATGGCGGTTAAGTCTGTTGCCCTTGGTAAAATCGCTCTTTAGGATATCTATTATAAACTTTTCTGAATCGCTAAGCTTTAGTGGGTTCTTTGGATCTATAGTTGGGAAATTTGTATCCTTCATTGGGACATTTTTGTAGGTCATCTTCTCAAAATCGACAAATTTGAGGAAGTTTCTATCATCTACATTAAATTCAGGATTTCTATTTATGAGGGCGCCGTCAAGTTTAAATCTTATGATAGAAATTGCCTTATACATCTTAGCAGCAACTTCGCCACTGACATTGTCATAAATATTTCTGTCAAAAATTTTTGGCATGAAAAGCTTACAAGGATCATTCTTGTAGGTGTGGATGGCAAATTCATAAAGGGGTCTAAGATTTATCCCATAGCCATCTTCTAGCATGTCGAAATTATTATAAGAGATGGCATTCGCAACACAAGCAGCAATCAAAGCCTCATTGCCACTAGCTGCCCCCATCCAGGCTATGTCGTGATTGCCCCATTGGATATCTACATTAGGAAAGCCAAGTAACTCGTCCATAATTATGTGTGGGGAAGGGCCCCTATCGTAAATATCTCCAACTATGTGAAGCTTATCAACTGAGACTCTTTGGATAAGTTTTGCTAGAGAGATTATAAACTCCTTGGCAGAATTGTATTTTACAATATTTGCAATAAGAGATTCATAGTATTCCTTTTTGTTGAACTCTGAATCGTTGGTATATAAAAGCTCGTCAATAATATTGGTGTAGGAGCCGGTAAACTTGCTTTTTACATAGGCCTTAGGATATTTGGTAGATACAAATCTAAAGAGATTGATTAGCCTGTGAATGGTGATTGTTAGAAAGTCCTCAGTTAATAAATCGTTTTCAGAAAACTCTTTGATAACATAGCTTGGATCATAGATAAGCTCCGCTAGTTGGTCTTGGTCCTCTTGTATTAAGGTATCCCCATAGAACTTTTTGATTTTATCTCTAATATTTCCTGAAGCAGACCTTAGGAGGTGGAGGAAGGCTTGGCTTTCTCCATGGATATCAGAGAAAAAATACTCAGTCCCCTTAGGAAGATAGAGCTTCGAGTTTAGAGAAATCAACTCATCTTTGATAGCTGATTTGCTTGGATAGATGTCTTTTAATAGTTTTAAATAATTGTTGTCCATATTTCCCCTCATTTCTTCTTACTTGCTATATACCCATTAGTAGGAAATTTCAAAGAAAAAGAATGAAATTACTCATCCTTTTTTTCTTCTTCTATAATATTTTCGTTTGAAGATTTTTCTTCTAGCTTGTTTATAGTTAAAGTGCTCTTTTCTTCTTTACTAGGATTAGAATCTTCTTTTGCATTGTCGAGCTTAGCCTCTTCTTTTTTCTCACTTGCAAAATTTAGGGAGTAAAGCTTTGGTTCATCTTCACTATTTGCAAGGGTATTTCTTTTGCTAGTAGCTTCTATTTTTCTTAGCTTAGGAGCTTTATTTATATCTATTTTTTTCTCTTTTATTTTTTCCTTATTAGCATCTTGAATCTTTTTCATTTCTTCATCAGAATTTCCACTGTGATAGGCTCCCCTAGATTTATTATAGATACCCATAATTGATGCTAAAATTATTAGGGCGTTTAGAACAAGGGGGATATAGATTAATCTTTCCCTTATGAATAGAAGAATAAGCAAATCTATTATTATAAAGAAACATGCAAAGAAAATATTGGACAAGAACTTCTCTCCAGTTTTTCCAGATTGAAAAATATTTCTTGTAACTTTAAAATTTAAGAAAAAGCCACAGATTAGGATAATTATTGCAATTGGCTTAACAAAACCTAGGGATATTGGCGAAAAGCCAACTATATCCAAAAAGCCTGCCAAAAGTTTCTTATCTACAAAGCCTGCAAAAATAGTTGCGAATAAAAATAAAATTGTAATGACAGACCTAAATAGTCCACCTATAAAAGTTAGTAGTCTTGTAGTTGTTTTCATATTGCCTCCATTTATATTATTATAGCATAAATTATCGATTTGTTTATATCTTTTATTGAAGTATAATAAGCCCAAAGATTTGTTTAAGTCAAGGAGGTTCTTATGCTATTTGATGAAGTCTTGGACAAAAGATATTCGGCAAGATCATATAAAAAAGATATGCCAACTGATGAAGAAATCGAAAAGCTCTTGGATGCAGCCTACAAGGCGCCGATTGCTAACGGAGCTTATGAAGAGTGTAGGCTAAGCGTTATTAAAGATAAATCTCTAATGGAAAGATTCGTAAAAGAGTATCAAGAAAAAACTCATAAGGACAAGAATCCCCTCTACGAGGCGCCTTTGTTTATAATATTTTCATCAAGCAAGGATACTAGTGCAGCTTATGAAGATGCGGGCTGTGTGATAGAGCATATTTGCCTAAAGGCCACCGAAATGGGTCTAGCTTTTTGCTACATTAGAGGCTCAGTAAACGCCTTGGGTAAAGAAGCCTCCTATATCAAAGACCTTGACCTTGATCCTGGTTTTTATCCGATAAGCGGACTTATTGTAGGTTATGCTGATGGCGACGCACAGATTAAAAACCACCACATAAAGACTAATTACATAGTCTAATAATATATAATAAAGAAAAAATTGAGAAGAAGAAAGGAAAATCTCGACTAAGGACTTGAAGAGTTGATTATAATATGGTATAATTAACAATTGCTAGAAATCTATAAATCGAGATTTTTTTATTTTTTATGAAGTTATTTCTAGGGGCTTTCTAGACAGAGAAAAGCTTACGAAACAGACAAGGAGTAATGATTAATGGCCCAATTCCATGAACAAATGTTTGGAAGAACTAAGAGAAAAAGTTTTTCCAAGTTTCCTCAAGTATTAGATTTACCAAATTTACTAAAAGTCCAAAAAGATTCATATGAATGGTTCCTAAAAGAAGGTCTTGGAGAAATATTAGAAGATATTTCACCAATCGAAGACTACAATGGCAACCTTATTCTTGAATTTATTGGCTATGAATTCGACGATGAAACAAAATATTCTGTTAAAGAATCAAAATATAAGGATGCAACTTATGCTAGAGATCTTAAGGTTAAGGCAAGACTTATAAATAAGGAGACAGAAGAAGTTAAGGAACAAGAAGTATTCATGGGAGACTTCCCAATGATGACAGATTCTGCTACTTTTGTAATTAACGGTGCTGAAAGAGTTATAGTAAGCCAGTTAGTTAGATCTCCAGGTGTGTATTATGCTGAAGAAACTGACAAGAGCGGAGATAAGATGTACTCTTCTACTGTCATCCCTAACCGTGGTGCATGGATTGAGTTTGATACTGACGCAAGCCACACTGTCAATGTTAGACTTGATAGGACTAGAAAACTTCCAGCTACTACCCTTGTTCGTGCACTTTTGTTTGAAAGTGATGAAGAAATTATAAATGCTATCGGAGATACCGAGCATTTGAGAAATACCCTAGAGAAGGAAAATTCAGAGACAGCCGAAGAAGCTTTAATTGAAATTTACAGAAAACTAAAGCCAGGAGATCCTGCAAGCGTTGAGTCTGCAACAAACTTAATCAACAATCTCTTATTCGACGATAGAAGGTATGACCTTGCTAAGGTAGGAAGATATAAATACAATCTAAAACTTGCCCTAGCTAACAGGATAGCTGGTCTTAGAGCAAAAGACGATGTGATTGATGCTGAAACAGGAGAGCTTTTTGTATCTGCTGGAGAATTAATTACAGAAGAGATTGCTAAGGCTATAGAAAATGCAGGCATAGTAACAGTTGATGTTATAAAGAAAGATGATTATTCTGAAGAAGATAAGATTTTAAGAGTTGTTGGCAATAACTTTGTCGACATTAACGCTTTTGATGAGCTAAAAGATCTTGATATTAATGTTGATGACTTTAGCGAAAAAGTTTACTTCCCAGTTATGAAAGAGATAATTGAAGAGGCTGCGAGCATTGATGAGATTAAGACTCTTATGGAAAGAAGGAAAAAGGAACTTTGCCCAAAACACATTACTAAGTCAGATATACTTGCTATTGTAAACTACCAATTCAACCTCTTTGAGGGAATAGGCCATGTAGATGATATCGACCACTTAGGCAATAGACGTGTTAGGGGAGTAGGAGAGCTATTACAAAATCAATTTAGGGTAGGACTTGCTAGGATGGAAAGAGTTGTTCGTGAAAGAATGACAACCCAAGACCCAGATCTTGCAACCCCTCAAGGCCTAATCAATATCAAGCCTGTAACAGCAGTAATCAAAGAATTCTTTGGTTCATCCCAATTATCCCAATTCATGGACCAAACTAACCCTATGAGTGAGTTGACTCACAAGAGAAGACTATCAGCCCTAGGACCAGGTGGTTTGTCAAGAGATAGGGCGGGAGTTGAGGTTCGTGACGTTCACGATTCCCACTACGGAAGAATTTGTCCGATAGAGACTCCAGAAGGACCAAACATCGGTCTTATCACATCTCTTACAACCTATGCTAGAGTTAATAAGTATGGATTTATAGAAACACCTTACAGATTAGTTAAGGAAGGTGGATATGTAACTGACGAAATCGACTATCTAACAGCAGATATCGAAGATGACTTCATCATAGCCCAAGCCAACGAACCTCTTGATAGCGACAATAGATTCGTAAATGCTAGAGTATCAGGACGTGGTATTAAGGGAGAAAATGATATATATCCAAGAGAGAAAATCCAATACATGGACGTATCTCCTCAACAGATTGTATCAGTAGGAGCAAGTCTAATACCTTTCCTTGAAAACGACGACTCTACTCGTGCCCTCATGGGTGCCAACATGCAAAGGCAAGCAGTTCCTCTTATCAAATCTGAAGCACCAATTGTAGCGACAGGTATAGAGCATAGGGCTGCAAAAGATTCTGGTGTATGTGTACTTTCTAAGTCAAAGGGTGAAGTAGTCTATGTAGGCGATGAGCACATCAAGGTAAAAAGAGATTCTGATGGCAAAATTGAAGATTATGAATTATTGAAATTTGAAAGAGCCAACCAAGGAACGACCATCAACCAAAGACCAATTGTAAAAAAAGGAGATAGGGTTGAGGCTAATGAAATCCTTGCAGATGGTCCATCAACAGAAAATGGTGAGCTTGCCCTAGGTAAGAACATCCTTATAGCCTTTACAACTTGGGAAGGTTACAACTTCGAGGATGCTATGCTCCTTAACGAGGAGCTTGTTATGGATGATGTCCTAACATCAGTTCACATAGAAGAGCATGAGTGCGAAGCTAGAGAAACAAAGCTAGGTGCAGAAGAAATCACTAAGGATATTCCAAATGTCGGAGAGGATATGAAAAAAGACCTTGACGAAAATGGAATCATAAGAATCGGTGCTGAAGTTAAGAGTGGAGATATCCTAGTAGGAAAAGTTTCCCCTAAGGGTGAAACAGAATTATCACCAGAAGAAAGACTTCTAAGAGCAATCTTTGGTGAAAAAGCTCGTGAAGTAAGAGATACATCACTCAAGGTTCCTCATGGAGAAAGCGGAATCGTAGTAGATGTTAAAGAATATAACAAAAAAGATGGAGATGAACTCGCTCCAGGTGTAAATAAAGTAATAAGAGTCTATGTCGCTGCCAAAAGAAAGATTATGGTAGGAGATAAGATGTGTGGTCGTCACGGTAACAAGGGTGTCGTTTCAAGAATCCTTCCTAGAGAAGATATGCCATTTTTACCAGATGGAACTCCACTTCAAATCTGCCTAAATCCACTTGGTATCCCAAGCCGTATGAACCTTGGACAAGTTCTTGAAGTTCATATGGGTCTTGCAGCAAGGACAATGGGTTGGAAGATTGCAACTCCAGTATTCGACGGAGCTCTCGATACAGAAATCGAAGAAGTTCTAGAAGAAGCTAAGAAGGTTGCTCCTTACGTCAATAAGACAGGTAAGATTACCCTTCGTGATGGTAGAACTGGACTTCCTTTTGAAAATCCAGTAACCGTCGGAGTAATGTACATGCTAAAACTCCACCACATGGTTGAAGAGAAGATCCACGCAAGATCTATCGGACCTTACTCACTAGTAACCCAACAACCTCTTGGTGGTAAGGCACAATTCGGTGGTCAAAGATTCGGAGAGATGGAAGTTTGGGCCCTAGAAGCCTACGGTGCAAGCCATACCCTCCAAGAAATTCTAACTGTAAAATCTGACGATGTTACAGGAAGGGTTAAGACTTACGAATCAATTGTAAAGGGTGAAAATATTCCTGAACCAGGTACACCTGAATCCTTCAAGGTTCTTGTAAAAGAACTTCAATCCCTAGCCCTAGATGTTGAGCTATTGGATAGTGAAGGTGAGGTAATCGAGCTAAAGGAAAATATAGACGAGCAAGATAGATTCTCTCAAGTTGATAAAATCGACGCATCAAAAATCAAAAGCCTAACTAGAGCTTTAAATAAGGATAATTCAAACGCTGAGAAAGCTTCTTCAGAAGAAGATACAGACGAAGCTAGCGAAATGATAGAAGAATAGGGGTATAAATGAGCGAATTAAACCAATTTGATGGGATGAGGATGAAAATCGCATCCCCTGAAAAAATCAGATCATGGTCTCATGGCGAAGTAAAAAAGCCTGAGACTATCAACTATAGAACCCTAAAACCAGAGAAGGACGGACTTTTCTGTGAAAAAATATTTGGACCAACCAAGGACTACGAGTGCTCTTGTGGGAAGTACAAGAGAATCCGCTACAAGGGTGTAGTTTGTGAAAAGTGTGGGGTAGAAGTAACTAAATCCAAAGTACGTCGTGAGAGAATGGGTCACATTGAGCTAGCAGCTCCTGTAAGCCACATTTGGTACTTCAAGGGAATTCCATCAAAGATGGGACTTCTCCTTGACATGAGTCCAAGAGTCCTAGAAAAGATTTTATACTTTGCTTCATATGTCGTAATCAACCCAGGTTCAACAGACCTTATGGAAAAGCAAGAGATATCTGAAAATGAATATCAAGACGTAATAGAAGCTTATCCAGATGATACAGAATTTAAGGCAGCTATGGGAGCAGAAGCTGTAAAAGAACTCCTCTCTAATATTGACCTAAAAAGAGAATACGAACTTCTCCTAAAAGAGCTTGATGAGTCAACTGGACAAAAGAAGGTAAGAGTTTCTAGAAGACTAGAAGTAGTTGATGCCTTTCTAACAAGTGGCAATAAACCAGAATGGATGATTCTAGATGTCCTTCCAGTAATGCCACCAGAACTAAGACCTATGGTTCAACTTGAAGGTGGAAGATTTGCAACCAGTGACCTTAACGATTTATATAGAAGAGTAATAAACAGAAATAACAGACTAAAAAGACTTCTTGATATTGGAGCACCAGAAATTATAGTTCGTAATGAGAAAAGAATGCTCCAAGAAGCTGTCGATGCCCTAATAGATAACGGAAGACGTGGACGTGCTGTAACTGGTGCATCAAATAGAAACATGAAGTCCCTATCTGACCTATTAAAGGGTAAAAGCGGAAGATTCAGACAAAACCTTCTTGGTAAGAGAGTTGACTATTCAGGTCGTTCAGTAATCGTAGTAGGACCTGACCTTAAATTCAACCAATGCGGTCTTCCTCAAGAAATGGCCCTTGAGCTTTTCAAACCATTTATTATGAACAAGGTTGTTGATTGTGGTATGGCCCACAATCTCAAGTCTGCAAAGAAAATGGTAGAGAAAAAAGACCCAAGAGTTTACGAAATCCTTGAAGAAGTAATCAAAGATCACCCAGTTTTACTAAACCGTGCCCCTACTCTTCACAGATTAGGTATCCAAGCCTTCGAACCAAAGCTTGTAGCAGGTAAGGCAATTAAGCTACATCCGCTAGCTTGTAACGCCTTCAATGCGGACTTCGATGGTGACCAAATGGCTATCCACTTGCCACTATCAAATGAGGCTCAAATCGAAGCAAGACTACTAATGATGTCAACCAACAACATCCTTGGTCTAAAAGATGGTAAGCCAATTACAACCCCTTCTCAGGATATGGTACTTGGTGCTTATTATCTAACAACCATAAAAGATGGTGCCAAGGGAGAGAATATGACCTTCGAATCAATTGATGAGATGATGAAGGCCCTAGAAGCAGGTTATGTTGAATTCCAAAGCAAGGTCAAGGTAAGAGTTAAGAAGACTAAGGAAGATCCAGGTAAGATTGTAACATCATCTGTAGGTAGATTTATTTACAATCAAGGTATTCCACAAGACTTAGGTTATGTAAATAGAAAAGAAGATCCATACTCTCTAGAAATAGACACAATTGTTGATTCAGGAACCTTAAAGGACATAGTAGATAAATGCTTTAGAAAGCATGGCAATATAAAAACTGCCGAAGTATTAGACTACATCAAACAAACAGGTTACAAATACTCAACCCTATCAGGTTTAACTGTATCCATGTCAGACGTAAATATCCCTAAAGAAAAATGGGATCTCATTGCTAAGGCTGATGCTGAAGTAGACAGATATGATAAACTCTATAGAAGAGGTCTTATAACAGATCAAGAAAGATATGAAAAAGTTATAGACATTTGGGGTAAGACTACAAACCTTGTAACTGATGCCCTTCTTACAGAACTTAAATCAGATAACAACATCAAAATCTTTGCTGATTCAGGTGCCCGTGGTTCTACAAACCAAATCAGACAGCTTGGTGGTATGCGTGGACTTATGAGTCAGGCCGATGGTAAAATCATAGAAATCCCAATCAAGGCTAACTTTAGGGAAGGACTTTCAGTACAAGAGTACTTTATTTCAACCCACGGTTCTCGTAAGGGTCTAACAGATACCGCCCTAAGAACTGCCGATTCAGGTTACCTAACAAGAAGAATGGTAGATATCTCTCAAGACGTAATAGTTACAGAAGATGATTGTCATACAGATGGTTATGTTATAGCCCACGAGTTTAAGGACGGCAATGAGCTTATAGAAAACCTACAAACAAGAATTATCGGTAGAACATCTTTCGAAGAAATTAAAGATGAAAATGGCGAAGTCATAGTTCACAAAAACGAGCTAATAGACGAAGATATGGCTGATAAGATAATTGATGCAGGAATCAAAGAAGTAAAACTACGTTCTGTACTTGAATGTAAGGCCAAACACGGTGTATGTGCAGCTTGCTATGGTAGAAACCTTGCAACAGGAAAGCACGTCAATGCTGGTGAGGCTGTAGGAATCATAGCAGCCCAATCAATCGGAGAACCTGGTACTCAGCTAACCATGAGAACCTTCCACTCCGGTGGTATAGCAGGCGTTGGAATCACCCAAGGTCTTCCAAGGGTTGAGGAGTTATTCGAAGCAAGAAAACCAAAAGGACTTGCCTACATCGCAGAAAACTCAGGTGTCGTAACTCTTATCCAAAATGAAAAGAAGACAGACGTAGAAATCCTATCAGACGATGGATTCGCTAAGAAATACAATATACCTTTTGGATCAAGAATACTTGTCAAAGACGGAGATATTGTAAGAAAGGGAGATCAGCTAACAGAAGGTTCCCTTGACCCACACGATGTCTTAAATGTATTAGGAAAAGTTGGTGTTCAAGACTACATCACCAAAGAAGTACAAAAAGTATATAGACTTCAAGGTGTAGAAATAGACGATAGACACATAGAAGTCATAGCTCGTCAAATGCTCAAGAAGGTTAAAATAGATGAGGCAGGAGATACAAGATTCCTACCAGGTTCCCTTCAAGACAGACGTGAAGTTGACATAGAAAATGAAAAAATGACAGAAGAAGGCAAGAATCCAGCCACCTATAGCCAAGAGCTCCTCGGTATCACCAAGGCATCTCTTGCCACAGAAAGCTGGTTATCAGCTGCATCCTTCCAAGAAACAACAAGAGTTCTAACTGATGCTTCAATCAAGGGTAAGATAGACGACCTCAAGGGACTAAAAGAAAATATCATCATAGGTAAGCTAATCCCTGCCGGTACAGGTCTAAAAGCCTACAACGATGTAGAAATAGACTATGAAACCAAAGAAGCAGAAGATGCACAAATAGCTATGAACATGGAAGCCCTAGAAGCTGAAAATGAAGAAGCTATGGAAAACTAAAAACAAAGGCTCGCATATAATGCGGGCTTTTTCTTGTCTAAAATATTATTTAGTCCCTGATTTTTTATAACTTGTCTTAAAAAACTTTAAGCTGATAAAATTTTGATAAGAACAATGACTTAATAGAAAAAATTATTAGAGTTAGGATAAATTAAAAAACTTGGAATAAGGAAAAAACCCAGACGACCATTTTGATAAATAAATTTATGACTAGGTTAATGAATCATTTTAGAAAAAGCTTCAGTTAAATAAAATTGTCCTTGAAGATGAGAAAAAACCAAGCCATGGTCAGATTAGCTAGCCAACATCTAAAAAGAAATATTTCATATAAAGTCCTTTCTTTCTTTCTTTCTTCTTGCTATCATAGTAACATATATTTGAACTTAATCTTATATTCAACTTAATATTTGCTTAACTGAAAGAGAAAGTTCTGATATAATTTAAGCTAAGGAGGAAATATGACAGATAAATCTAAACGCAGATATTTTTATAAGACTGGGGATTTTACAAGCATACTTGCTCTTATCTTGCAGGGAATATTGGTAGGTCTTGTGATTGGCTTATTCAAAAAATCCATCCATCTTCTATCAGATAAGATGCTTCTCTTGTTTTCCCTAGCCAGGGGAAATTTTAGCTACAAAATCTTTATTATTGTTTTATTTATACTTGTAGGAAGCCTTATTTATTATCTAGCCAAGAAAGACCCAAATATCAAAGGATCTGGTATACCGATAATCTATGGTATGCTTGATGACAAGTTTGATGTAGATTCAGAAAAAACTTTAATCAGGAAATTTCTATCAAGCGTCCTTACCATAGGAATAGGTCTTACACTCGGTAGAGAAGGTCCTTCAGTTCAAATAGGTGGACTTGTGGGCGATATAGTTCATAGAAGGACTAAATCTAGGGAAAACAAAAAATATTTCATAGGATCAGCTGCTGGAGCAGGAATTGCAGTAGCCTTTAATGCTCCCATCTCTGGAGTTTTATTTACCATAGAAGAAATTTTCAAAAAAACGGACAGGAAGGTCTTTCTATCAACAGGAATAACTATCTTTACAGCAGTAATTACAGCAGATCTTTGTTTTGGAAACAATCCAGCCTTAAAGGACATACCTGCCTTTGATGTCATGAGCCTATCAATGATTGCCTTACTAATCCTATTGGGCCTTGTAGCTGGCTTATCGGGAGTATTTTTCAATTCATGTATAATAGGTTCGAAGGGATTTTTCGCAAAAATAAAAATCAATCCCTACATAAAATATATGCTTCCTTTCGTAATTACAGCCATAGTCCTCATGATTGACATAGAATTATTCTCATCAAGCGAGCATTTTATTTTCCTTCCTATATCAGGAAATCCTAGCCTAGCTTGTCTGATATTTTTCTATTTTGCAAAAATCCTTCTCCTTGCCCTAGCCTTTGGTCTTGGAGTTCCTGGAGGAAGTCTTGTTCCCTTGTTGGTAATTGGATCTCTAGTAGGAAATATCTTTGCGACAAGCCTAGTCTGTCTCGGCTTACTAGATCCATCCTATATACTAATTTTTAGTATTCTTGGTATGTGTGGTCATTTCTCTGCCATAGTAAGAACGCCTATAACAGCAATAATTTTAGTCCTAGAAATGACAGGAGGAGCCTTCAATTACCTACTAGGAATATCCATAGTAAGCCTAGTTGCCTATAGCCTTGCAGAAATCATGAAATCTAAACCATTCTACGAGCACTTATACGAGCTATTAGTCAAATAAAAAGCACTAGTATAAGGACAAATAAAAAGGGACAGTTGCAAAAGTCCCAAGTGAACTGGCCACCAAAAGTTAGACATTGAAAACTAACTAAAGGAGGTCAGTTTTTTAATGGCAAAATATAGCACCGAATTTAAAATGAGAATTGTAAACGAATATTTGAAAGGAAATATAAGCTTTAATAATTTAGCATAAAAGTATAATATTTCTCACCATGAAATATTAAAAAGACAGTTAAATGCATACAAATGACAAGGCTATGAATGACTTAAAGTAAAGAGAGAAAATACACAATACACTTTGGAATCTAAGTTAAATGTTGTAAATTTGAATTTAACAAGAGAAATGTCCGATCAAGGCCTAGCAAATGAATTAAAGATAAACAATCTATCAATGATAACAAGATGGGTTTGTAAATGTCAACCGAAAAATGGTCCACAGTCTTAATATCAGAGCTAGTTTAGTTCTAACTCTGATATTAGGTCAACTTTATGGGGCCACCTTATTTAGTGTTTAGGACAATTTGCACATCTTTTTATTTGAATTTAAATCTATATACATAATTTTTATCACCAAAGTGCTCATTGGCAACAAGATATGATTCTAACTTGTTCATGTTATAAATAACTGAATGGGTAGTGATTGTATTTTTATCTTTATTATCCCAATTTCTTCTTCCAACTTTTGCTAATATATCCATGGCGTGATTTTCATCATCTAAAATAAAATTTTTATTTGTAAGTTCTTTATTTATGAGTTCATACCTATCAAGTCCAAATTTTGTATCATCATTATCATAGTAGTTTTTTGATACAATGAAATTAGTAACTACCTGTCCTTTTTTGTTCTTATTTTTATCGTTATATATAACGTTTAATTCTCTTTTTGAACCATCAGTATCTGTTTTATCAGACTTGCCAATGTATTCTAAAATTGCACTATTTCCACTTGCATCCGCAACCATATAATGGAAAGAGGAACCTGCAGAATCGTGCATATCATAAGACTTTGCAATTTCGATTGCTTCTTCTACAGTTTTAGCCTTATCAAGCATAAGTCTTAGAAGAATTGTAGATGTTATATCATCTTTGTCTGTATTCTGGTCAGTTGGATAATCTTCTTTTGAAGGTCCTTGGTAAGACATATAGATTCCTACAGATAAGCCTTTCTCATTAATTCCATCTAGTGGAGTGTAGGCTGCAGCTAGCATATTAAATTTACTCTTTAATGTATTTGGATTATCTTCAGCTTTGACACCCAAAAATGATAAATCTACAGTGGAAATTGATTCATACCTACCTTTTGATGGTTTAGTATGTACAAGTGCTATGTGCGTTGTTTTCATATCATAATTTCTAGCAAATATATTATCACCATCAGCAAGACTTGCTGTATAAGAAGAACAACCAATATTTGATTCTTCAATTGACAGTTTAAAAAGACCCTTAGTGATTTTTCGGGTTAAAAAATTGATTAATTCTTTATCCGATTTAACTCCACCTTGTTTAAGTAGGTCGTCAAGATAATAGTCGCCTTTGGCATCAATTGTCAATACTTTACCATCTGAGTGATTTTTATCTTCTGGCATAATTTCTTTAATGCTCATAATAGTAAAAATTTCATTTCTCCATACTAATACTATAGCTAGTATTAGAATTACAGGGATAATTAATATAAATTTTAAAATATTTTTTCCTTTTTTCATATAACCTCCAATCTAGTTTTGAAAACTAGATGTTTATATTTTATCATATTATATAGAACAAACAAATATATAATACAATAATATATAATATAGATTATATAAAAAAAGTGGCTGTTGCAAAAATCCCAAGATATAAAAAAGACTAGGAAAGTGAATGAACTGACCCCCAAAAGTTAGACCAAAAAACTAACTAAAGGAGGTCAGTTTTTTAATGGAAAAATATAGTACAGAATTTAAAATGAAAGTAGTACAGGAAATAGTAAAAAGATGGGTAAATGCATAAAAATCACAAGGCTATGAAGGACTAAAAGTAAAAAGAGAAAATACACAATACACTTTGGAATTTAAGTTAAATGTAGTAAACTTGTGCTAAACAGGAGAAATGTCCTATCAAGCCTAGCAAACAATCTTAAAATCAATAATACATCAATAATCACCCGATGGGTCAATGAATATAGAGAAAAAGGCATAGAATTACTGAAATCTGAAAAGATAGGAAGACCTTCAGAAATGCCAAAATCCCCAAATAGATCAAAAGACACTAACATAAAATCATCAACAAACATAACTAATTTAGAAAATGAATCATTAACACAAGCACAATTAAAAGAAAAAATAAAGAAATTAGAAGAAAAAAACTATTAGCTCCAACTAGAAAATGATGCAATAAAAAAAGATAGAAGTGTCTCGAATGACAGATACAGAAATAAGACAATTGCTGAAACAATTGAAGACTTAAGAGATAAATACAAACTAAAAGACTTGTTAAAATACTTTAATATTGGCAAATCAACATACATGTATTGGCAAAACGATTAAATAAACCAAATAAAGATATAGAAACAGAAAAGAAAATACTTAATATAAGAAAAGACAATCCAAACTATGGCTATAGAAGAATAACAGCAATGTTAAAAAATCAGGACTAATAATAAACAAAAAGAAAGTACAAAGATTAGTTCAAAAATTAAAAATACAAGTAAAGAACTTTTCAAGAAAAACAATAAAAACTCATCCTACAAGGGAACTGTTGGAAAAATAGCTGATAATAAAATAAAAAGAAACTTTAAAGTAGAAAAACCATACACGCAAATAACAACAGAAACAACAGAATTTAAGTACTTTGAAAAAGAAAAAACAGGAACCTATCAAATAAAGAAACTTTATCTAAACCCATACCTAGATATGTACAACAGTGAAATACTAAGCTATGAAATATCAAAACAGGCAACAATAGAACCAATCCTAAAAGCCCTGGGCAAAGCCATAGAAATAACTAATAAAAGCAAAGAAAAAAGAATATTCCACTCAGATCAGGGTTGGGCATATCAAACAAAACAATACACATCAAGGTTAGAGACAAATGAAATCAGCCAATCTATGTCCAGAAAAGGTAACTGCTTAGACAACTCACCAATGGAAAACTTCTTTGGAATACTAAAACAAGAAATATATTACGGACACAAATTCTATTCATATGAACACTTAAAACAAACAATAAAAGATTTCATAAAATATTACAATGAGGAAAGAATAAAAGAAAAATTAGGATACTTATCACCAATAGAATACAGAAAGAAGAATGCAGCATAAAAATGGGGCTGTTGCAGAATGAATAAATCGTACCATTATCGTTAGAAGAACCTCCACGGAAATTTTGCCTCCATCAGCCGGCAGGCACCACTGAAAATTTCCTAAGAGAACCTTATAACGATGGTACGATGATTATTCATAGTTTTGCAACAGCCCCATGACAAAAAAATACCAGAGCTAGTTGAGTTCTAACTCTGGTTTTAGGTCCAGATTTATGGAGTTACATTAGCATTAAGATAGGGCTATTTTTACCATCTTTTACCGTTATCCTAACGGTAAAAGATAGAATGTGCTAACATGAGTTTGCAAGTATATTTGTAGAGAGGTGATTCATGCTTTCTGATAGAGAAATTAAGATAGTTAAATTTTTATATAAAAATCAAAGTAAATATGTTTCAAGCAATACGATTGGTTTTAATGTTGGATTTTCGGAAAAAACTATAAGAAATTCTATAAATGATATATGCAATAAGATATCTAAAAAAATATTTGAGATAGATTCTGTTAGAGGAAAAGGATATCGTTTGATTATTAATAACTATAATGAATATATTGATTTGATATACAAGTTGAAAAAGGGGAGAGGTCAGATATGTGACAAAGATGGAAGAGAAAAATATATTCTAGAAATTTTACTGCTAGAAAATTGTAGTGTAAACTTTAGAAAAACATCCAAAATGCTGTTTGTTAGTGACTCAACTTTACAAAGAGATATCTATAATTTGAATAGAAAGCTTAGGGATTATAAACTATATTTAGAAAAAAACAAAGATGATTCTCTTTCTGTAAGAGGAGAGGAGATAGATAAGAGACATTTTATCTTAGATTATTTTTTTTCTGGAAGATTTTCTAATTCTTTTTTAAGTAATATGGATGAAGTGGATATTTTTGATAAGGATATTATAAGACAACTTCTTTTGATTTTACTAGATGAAGTTAGAAATCATAAAATATCTGTAAATGATTATACTATAGAAAATTTGGTTGTGCATTTTGCTTTGCTTATAGAGCGAATAAAGAGAAATTGCATAATAAATGATTGTTTTGAGTTAACATATATTGATAATAAAAATATTTATAACTTTTCACTAGATATATGTGAAAGGATATCAAAAACTTTTGGAATTGATTTACCTGTAAAGGAAAAAAACTATATCTTTATACAATTGCTATCAAAAACAAAATCGTCAATATTAAGCGTTGAGTCAAATGATGATATGAGATATATAGGATTAATAAAGCATATATCAAAAAAATTAAAGGTTGACTTATTGGAAGATGATGTATTTCTAAATAGCTTTTTAGAACACTTAGCTTCTTTAGAAAAAAGAGTGGAATCAGGATTTTTAGTTTCCAACCCATTGACGGATAAGATTGTTTCGAAGTATAAAGTGTATTTGGATCTGGTAAAAGAAAGTTTCGATAAATTCTTAGGTTGGAGAGATTTGACTGATGATGAATGGTCTTATTTGGTGATTTATATAATTTCTGCTATAGAGAGAAACAAAGTCAATAATAAACTTAAAATTCTTGTTGTTTGTGCTTCAGGTTTTAGTACAGGTCTTATGCTTAAAACAAGGATTTCCTATGAATACAGTAGAACTTTTAGGATAGTTGGCGTTTTGGGGTACTATGAATTAAGTTCAGAAAACCTAATAGATATTGACCTTATAATTTCCACTATTGATTTAGAAGGTCTGCTCATACCAGTTCCTTATGTAAAAGTAAGTGTGTTCTTGGATGAAGATGATTTAAATTTAATAGATAGAAAAATTAAAGAGATAAGATATGAAAAATCACACAGTAAATCCTTTTTTTCAGAGGGTTACGTGAAAAATAATTTATTTGATAAGTATTTTTCACAAGAGAATTTTTATATAAATAGCAGACGAATTTCTAGGAATGATGCATTAAGCTTGATATATAAATCATTGTCCTATGAAGGGAAAATACAGAAAATGTATAAGCAGGAAACAGACTTGAGGGAAAAATTTGGAAGTGTAGTTTTTGGGGATATTATTTCGATACCACATCCTGTGCATCCAATAGAAACTAAGGGAAAGATATTTACAATTATATCGAGTGAAGATATATTTTGGGATGATTTGCATAAGAATGTAAGAATAGTATTCTATATCTCGCCACCTCAGGGAATAGATAGAGATTTTGAAAAGGTAATAGCAATCTTTACAAAAATTATAAGGAATGAGCAACTAATTAAGCAATTAATTGAAATCAAAGATTTTGAAGAATTTAGGAAATTTATGAAGTTGGGAGGTGATTGAGATGGAAAATTCGACTTTAGAAAATGTGTGTATGCAGTTAATAACTTATGCTGGTATTGCCAAGTCATATTATATCGAGGCAATGGCAGAAAGAAGATTAGGCAATAAGAATAGTGCAAATAAACTTATAAAAGAAGGACAAACAGCCTATAATGAATGTCATAAAATTCATCAGAAGATGTTTGGTGAACAATATGAAATAGAAGATTCCTTACAAAATGTACTACTAATGCACGCAGAAGATCAAATGATGGCTTGTGAAACTATATATATACTAGCAAGTGAACTTATGAAATGTTATGAAAGGATTGAAAATTTAGAAAACAAGAGGTGACTGTATATGAAAAAAAGAAATTTTATGGACATATTAGAAGCAAAACTTATGCCAATGGCTGCAAAAATTAGTGGAAATGTACACTTACAATCAATAAGAGACGGATTTGCCTTAGCTATGCCTTTACTAATTATAGGCTCAATGTTCATGCTAATATCAAATTTTCCAATTCAAGCATGGATTGATCTATTAAGAAATACTGAAGTTAATGGAAACACGATAGCCTCATATTTTTCAGCAGCTACTAATGCTTCTTTTACAATAATGTCGATTTTTGTAGTAATAGGAATTGGAAATGCTTATGGAAGTAGGATAAAGGTAAATGCATTATTTAGTGGAGTAGTTTCCCTAGTAGCATGGTTTATACTTATGCCCTTTGAATTTGACTTCACCCCAGAGGATGGAAAAGAAGCTTTGAAAGTAAGCGGTTTATCCCTTGATTGGCTTGGAGCAAAAGGAGTATTTATAGGCATCATAACAGCTTTTGTGGCAGTAAGAATTTATAAAATGGTGGTCGATAGGGGTCTAGTAATCAAAATGCCAACAGGGGTTCCTCCTACAGTAGGCGAATCATTTGCCTCATTATTTCCAGCGACTTTTGTGATGGCTACTTTTGTAATAATTAGGTTCATATTTTCATTAACACCTTGGGAAAATGCTTTTTCATTTGTGTATAGTGTTTTACAATTGCCGTTGCAACACGTTGGTGGCTCGTTACCAGCAATTATTTTGGTTTATTTATTCGCCCATGTATTGTGGTTTCTAGGAATACATGGAACAAATATTACAGATTCTGTATTTATGCCAGTACTATATGCACTATCAGCAGAAAACTTAGCAAAAGTAAATGCAGGATTGTTACCAGAAAACATAATCAATGTACAATTTCAGAATTTATTTGCAACATTCGGTGGGGCAGGTTCAACACTATCATTATTGATAGTAGCTGTATTAATATCAAAATCTAAAAGATTAAAACAATTATCAAGTTTATCTATACTCCCAGCTGTATTTGGGATAAACGAGCCAGTTATATATGGCTTGCCAATAGTTTTAAATCCATTATTGTTAATCCCTTTCATATTTGTACCTATGATAAATATAATAATAACATATATAACGATGAGTATTGGCTTAGTTCCAATAACAAATGGAATTATAATGCCATGGACTACTCCTCCCGTTATATCAGGTTTCTTATCAAGTAACTGGCAAGGTGCTGTATTGCAAGTCTTTTTAATTGTGCTTGGGTGCATAATCTATTATCCTTTTGTTGTAGCTGTGGATAAAAACAATATTTTACAAGAAGAAAATTTAATTAAGGAAAATAAGGAAAAATAATGCGAAAACTAGGAATATCTATTTATCCCGAACATTCAACTGAGGAAAAAGATTATGAATATATTAAATTAGCATCTAGGAATGGGTTTTCAAGAATATTTACTTGCCTCTTATCTGTAAAAGATACAAAGGATAATACAATAAAAAATTTTAAATCATTTATCTTAAAAGCTCATGAGCTGGGATTCAAGGTTTCTGTAGATACCAATAGAGAAGTATTTGAATTTTTTGGAGCGACAGCTAGTGATATTTCAGTCTTTGCCAGAATGGGAGTTGATATAATAAGGCTTGATTGGGCAATGTCTGATTATGAAAACATAATTCTTACCAATAATCCATACTCTATATTGATTGAATTTAATGCAAGCTCTGATATATCACTTGACTTGTTGATAAAGAATGGAGCAAATAGGACAAATATGTCAACATGCCATAATTTTTATCCACAAGAATATACAGGTTTAAGCAAAAGAAGATTTGACTATTTTACAGATAAATATTATAAGCAAGCACTACCAGTTCATGGATTTATATCAAGCAATAATGAAAACACATTTGGGCCTTGGCCAGTATATAAGGGATTATGCACACTAGAAGAACATAGGGGAAAAGACATAGGATATCAATTGAGGTATATGATTGCAAACAGGAAAATTAACGATATCATAATTGGAAATGCTTATGCCTCAGAAGAAGAACTTGAAAAGCTTGGTAAAATTGACTTATCGATACCAAGCTTAGAAGTGGATGAAAATTATGATATAATTAAAGTTGAAAAAGAAATTATGTACAATTTTACTCACTCCGATAGGATTGATTCATCTGAATATTTCATCAGAAGTAGTGTCACAAGATCTTATGGGAATGACAAAGATATTCCCTATAGGAACTGCAAGAAAGAATACTTTGAAAAAGGAGATATCCTAATAGTAAATAACAATCTTTCTCACTATAGGGGAGAAGTCGAAATTGTAAAAAAGAAAATCAAAAATACTGGAGAAAGAAATTTAGTCGGTAGGTTAAATTTTGATGAGCAAGTGATTATGGATATGATATCCGAAAAAAACCCATTCAAGCTTATAA
Organism: Anaerococcus tetradius; assembly: GCF_947087635.1. Lineage (NCBI taxonomy): Bacteria > Bacillati > Bacillota > Tissierellia > Tissierellales > Peptoniphilaceae > Anaerococcus > Anaerococcus tetradius. The sequence continues at coordinate 23,335 of NZ_CAMUDP010000008.1, read as the reverse complement.
AAGGAGAGAAAAATGAGTGATGAAATCAATATAGTATTGTGCTGTTCAGCAGGGATGAGTACAAGTTTAGTAGTTGAGAATATGAAAAAAGCAGCTGATGAAAAGGGAATAAATGCAAAGATTAAGGCAGTTCCAGTATCTAGCTTAGAAGAAATTAATGGAAAAGAGCATATAGATGCCATAATGTTAGGACCACAAGTTAGGTTTAAGCTCAATGAACTCAAAAATATATATAAAGAACAAAACACCTTTGTTGATGTTATAAATATGGCTGACTATGGGATGATTAATGGTGAAAAAATATTAAATGATATTATTGCTTCATGCAAAAATTAAAAGTATAAAGGAAAATAAAGTGATGAGATATTTAAAGTTTCTCATCACTTTATTTCATTGTTCACTTAAGTGAGTTGAGCGAACGAAAGAGAGCGAAACAAAAAACCACCTGCTATGCAGGTGGAGGGATTTAGCTTTAGCTTCAAGCACCAAGAAAACCTCCTTAAAGTATAATTGTGATAGTCACATGCACAATTAAATAAGGAGGTAATCATGGATAAAGATACTTTATCACATACAAGTTGGAGATGCAAATATCATATAGTATTTGCAGCAAAATACAGAAGACAAGTAATATACAGACAACTAAGAAAAGACATAGGGAGCATACTTAGAGAATTAGGATCAAGAAAAGGAATAAACATTATAGAAGCAGAGCTATGTCCAGATCATGTACACATGCTTGTAGAAATACCACCAAAATATTCAATATCACAAATAATGGGGTATTTAAAAGGAAAAAGTTCGCTGATAATATTCGATAGACACGCGAACTTAAAATATAAATATGGAAACCGACATTTTGGTGTAGGGGATATTATGTAGATACAGTGGGAAAAAATGAAAAGAAAATAAAAGAATATATACAAAATCAATCAAAAGAAGACTATTACACTGACCAAATAAGTATAAAGGAATACTATGACCCGTTTACTGGAGAGGAAGTCAAATAAAAACAAATAAAAAAACTGCTTAAGCAGTAGTTGGGAAAGTGGTGCATGTGATGGAATACTCGACAGCTCCAATAGGGGCGTGCCGGTATTCGCACATTATAGGCGCTGTTTTGCAAAATTATGAATAATCATCGTCCCATTATTAGAAGGTTCTCTTAGGAAATTTTACCTCTCCTTGCCGGTGGGCATATTAGTGCCTGCCGACTGATGGAGGCATTTAGCCCGTCGGCGTTATGAGACTTTCCGTGGAGGTTCTTCTAATGATATTGGGACGATTTATTCATTCTGCAACAGCCCCTTTTGATTAGTATTCAAGTTTTACATCCTTATCTCTTAGAAAGTCTAGGTATTCGGCAGGAGGCCTTTTGTTAGTAATCATCGTATCAATATCTTCTAGCTTAGCATAGGTCATCAAAGAGCTTATCCCAATCTTTGAATCATCAACTAGTAAGTAGATATGATCGACAATAGAGCATATTGTGCTTTTTATTCTTTGCTCAATAGGATTTTTGTTAGTAAGACCATCCTTGATGGTAAGACCAGAAGTACACATAAAGGCCTTGTCTATATTAAAATCTTTGATGGTAGGAGAGCTTCCCCAATATGTGAAGGAATTACTAGTGTGGTTGTAATAATTACCAACAACGAACAAATTTACATTCTCCATACTAGCAGCTTTTTTTATAATAGATAAGTTGTTAGTAAAAATTGTCAAATGAATATTATTGTCTAAATCGTTTATTAAATTTTCAGTTGTCGTACCAGAATCTATAAAAATCCTATCGCCACTAGTAATAAAATTCTTAGCTATACTTATAATATGAGCCTTCTCATCTTTCTTTAGGTTCTCTCTTTGTTCAAAAGATTTTAACTTATCTGACCTTGCCTTTGCACCACCATATATTTTTGTAATAATATTATCTTCTTCTAACTTTTTCAAATCCCTTCGAATGGTAACTATAGAAACGTTAAATTTTTGGGAGAGCTCTTCTGTAGTGACCTCTCCTTGATTTATTATGTATTTTCCCATGTTTGAAATTCTGTCATTATTCATTATTAATCTCCGTATTAAATCATTCTGTTGATAACATTATAACTTTTATGAGCAAATATATCAAATAAAACGTTTTTTTCTCTTGACATATTATCAAAACAATCATATAATTTAGGTGTAAATGATAAAGTTAATCAAATAAATGATAGTTTTGTTCGAAAGGAGTGTTTTTTTGGCAAGTTTAAAAAAAGAATGTCTAAATATAGATTTAGGCAATTATGTACTATTACAAAATATTGAAGCAAAAAAGTCAATTCTGAACTACATAGGATTAAGAGCCTTGGAGTTAAATGACAAATCATTATATAAGGAAAGCTTAGATGGACAAGAAGCCTGCGTTACAGTTTTATGTGGAAAGGCTAATGTTAAAGTAGGGGAAAACGAATACAAGAATATTGGAAGAAGAGAGAAGAATTTTGACAAGAATCCAACTGATTCAGTTTATATAACAAACAAGGATTCTTTTGAGATAAGTTCTGATTCTAATGCTAGGGTTGTTATCTCCTATGCTATTTCAGATAAGGTTTTAGAATCAAGGTTAATTAAAGCAGAAGATAATAGTGTTGAAAAGAGAGGAAAGGGAATGAATAAGAGATTAGTCAATAATATTCTTCCTGATTCATCAACTATTTCTGACAAGCTTATAGTGGTTGAAGTATATACAGATGAGGCTAATTGGTCATCTTATCCACCACACAAACATGATACAGCTAGTGAAACAGAGACCTTCCTCGAAGAGATTTATTATCATGAGATGGATAAGGAACAAGGATTTGTCTTCCAAAGAGTTTATACAGACGATAGGGTTTTAGATGAAACTATGAGTCTTTATAATAAGGACGCCGTTATGGTTCCAAGAGGATATCATCCAGTTGCTGTTCCTTATGGATATAACTCCTATTATCTAAATGTAATGGCAGGACCAAATAAAGAGTGGAAATTCCATAATGAAAAAGATCATGAATGGATTATAGATAGAAAGGATGTAGAATAATGAGACTTATCAAAAACTATGTAGATGGACAATGGATTGAATCTAAGGCAAAAGAATTCGAAGATGTTTATAACCCAGGTGATGGAGAAGTTATTGCAAAATGCCCTCTATCAACAAGAGATGAAACAAAAGAAGCTATAGAAAATGCAGCAGAGACTTTTAAAACTTGGGGCAAAACTTCAGTTCTATCAAGACAAAAAATATTATTCAAATTACAACAAATCTTAGTCGAACATACCGATGAGCTAGCAAGACTTATTACTCTAGAAAATGGTAAAAATTTCAAAGAAGCTAAGGGAGAAGTTGGAAGAGGAATTGAAAATGTTGAACATGCAGCAAGTATAGCAAATCTTTTGATGGGTGATAATCTTTCAACCATAGCTACAGATGTAGAAGTTCACAATTATAAGTATCCAATAGGAGTTATCGCAGGAATTGCTCCATTTAACTTCCCTATGATGGTACCTTTCTGGATGTTCCCTATGGCTATAGCTTGTGGTAATACAGTGGTTATGAAGCCTAGTGAAAAAACACCAATCTTAATGCAAAGAGTTACAGAACTTTGCGAAGAGGCTGGTCTTCCAAAGGGAGTTTTGAATGTCGTAAATGGTGGAGTTGAAGTTGTTAATGAATTTTTAGAAAATCCACAAGTTGCAGGAATCTCCTTTGTAGGAAGTAAAAACATAGGCGAGTTAGTTTATAGAAAAGGATGCCAACACGATAAGAGAGTTCAAGCCCTAGCTGGTGCTAAAAACCATACAATAATACTTAAAGATGCCGACATAGAAGATACTGTAACTAAGGCTATCGGTGGAGCTTTTGGTTCTGCAGGTGAAAGATGTATGGCAGGCTCTGTTATCCTAGTAGAAGAAGAAATTGCAGACGAATTTGTAGAAAAGTTTACAAAAGCAGCTAAAGAATTAAAAGTTGGAGATGCATCTAAGGATGATGATGTCTTCCTAGGACCTGTTATAAGAAAAGAAAATCAAGAAAGAACTTTCAGATATATAGAAAAAGGAATCGAAGAAGGAGCTAGCCTTATCTTAGATGGTAGAAAAAATATTCCAGAAAAAGGCTTCTTCGTTGGACCAACTATCTTTGATAATTGTAAGGTAGGAATGAAAATTTGGGCTGAAGAAATATTTGCTCCATTTGTTTCTATAATAAGAGTAAAGAGCCTAAAGGAAGCTATTGAGATTGCCCACCAAAATGAATTTGCTAATGGATCTTGTATATTCACAAATAATGCAGCAGCTATAAGATATTTCAGAGAAAATATCGACGCAGGCATGTTGGGAGTAAACTTAGGAGTTCCAGCTCCAGTAGCCTTCTTCGCATTTTCAGGTTGGAAACATTCATTCTATGGCGACCTTCACTGCAATGGTAAAGACTCTATCTTATTCTATACAAGAAGAAAGGTTGTTACTAGCCAACTAAAGACAGGAGAGTTTGACAAATAATGAAATACATTAATTTTCCAGAAGATAGGCAACTTGATCTTATTCTTATTGGAAGAGTGGCTGTTGACTTTAATCCTTCCCCAGAGGAAGGGTTCAAGCCACTAAGTCAAGTTGTAAAATTTGAAAGATATATTGGCGGATCGACAGTAAATACTGCCATAGGTGTTAATAGACATGGCCTAAAAGTAGGAATGATTGCAAAAATTTCTTATGATCAACTAGGAGATTTTGTCCTAGATCATTTGAACAACGAAGAAAATATAGATACAAGTCATATAGTTAGAGCCCAAAATGGTGAAAAAATAGGCCTAACCTTTACTGAAATGAAGTCTGAAAATGAGTCTTCTATATTGATGTATAGGAACATGATAGCAGACTTGGCACTTTCTGTAGATGATATTGATTATGACTACATCAAAAAGGCAAAGGCAATCTTGGTATCAGGCACAGCCCTTGCAGAAAGTCCTTCAAGAGAAGCAGTATTGAAATCGATTTTACTAGCTAAAAAAGCTGGCTGTAAGGTAATATTCGATGTAGACTACAGAAATTACAATTGGAAAAATGAAGATGAGATTTCTATCTATTATTCAATTGTAGCAAAACAAGCAGATATAATAATGGGTTCTAGGGAAGAATTTGACTTAACTGAAAGACTTATAGTCGATAAGGCCCTAGAAGATGAAGAAAGTGCAAAACTTTGGTTTGACCAATCAGCAGAAATTTTGGTAATAAAACATGGCAAAAAAGGTTCAAATGCCTATGTGAAAAATGGCGAATCTTATTCAATCAAGCCATTCCCAGTAAAGGCGAGAAAAGGTTTTGGTGGTGGAGATGGCTATGCATCAGCCTTCCTTTATGCTTTATTTACAGATCATGACATGATTGAATGCCTAGAATATGCTTCAGCAGAAGCTTCTATGATGATTAGATCAAACTCATCATCAGATTTGCCAAATACTAAAGAGCTTGAAGAATTTATCAAAGAAGCCAAAGAGGAACATGGAGAATTTGTAGCAAGAGGTGATTTATAATGAAACTTACTATGGCTCAAGCAATAGTTAAATTTCTTGATAGTCAATATATCAAATACGATGGAGAAGTTAGCAAATTCGTAGACGGTATATTTACAATATTTGGTCATGGAATGGCAGTTGGTTTGGGTCAAGCCCTAGACCAAGATGATCATAACTTAAACGTTTATCAGGGAAGAAGCGAGCAAGGAATGTGCCATGTAGCTACAGCCTTTGCTAAACAAAACAACAGAAGAAAAATCATAGCTTGTAGTGCATCCATAGGACCAGGTAGTGCAAATATGGTAACTGCTGCCGCAACAGCAACTGTAAACAATATTCCACTATTATTGTTTCCATCAGACACATTTGCATCTAGACAACCAGATCCTGTTTTACAACAAGTTCAACAAGCATATGATTTAACAATAACTACTAATGATGCCTTCAAACCAGTAAGCAAATACTGGGATAGGATAAATCGTCCAGAGCAAGTTATGACAGCGCTAATCAATGCTATGAGAGTGTTAACCGACCCTGCAGATACTGGTGCTTGTGTAATAGCTATGCCTCAAGATGTTGAGGGTGAAGCTTACGATTATCCTGAGTATTTTTTTGAAAAAAGAATACATAAAATTCAAAGAAGGATTCCAATACAAGAGGACATAGAAGAAGCAGCAGAGCTTATTAAAAATGCTAAGTATCCACTAGCTATTATAGGCGGAGGAGTTAAATATTCAGAAGCTGGCGAGAGGATAGATGAATTTTTAAACAAATACGAGATACCTTTCGGAGAAACTCAATCTGGAAAATCTGCTATCAAATCATCATCTAAGATGTGCCTAGGGGGAATAGGAGTTACAGGAACCTATGCCGCAAACATCCTAGCTAAAAAAGCAGACTTAATAATAGCGATTGGATCAAGACTTACAGACTTTACAACATCATCTAAGAGATTATTCAAAAATAAGGATGCAAAATTTATAACAATAAATGTCGATAGATTTGACGCCTACAAGATGGATGCCCATCAAATAGTAGCAGATGCAAAACTTGCAATCAACGCTTTGGATGAGCAATTAGACAAGCTTTCCTATAAATCTTCTTATAAAGACGAGATAAAGGAAGCTAAAGAAAAGTGGGATGAGGAAGTTCTTAGACTCAAAAATTATACTTATGGCGAAAATTTCGAAACAATAATAAAACCACAAGATCCTAGAACTGTAAATGAATTTATAGAAAAAACTGGGGGAAAGATAACACAAACATCTGCCATACTAGCCCTTAACGATTTTATCAAGGATAAAGGAATCGTTATCACAGCTGGAGGAAGCTTGCCAAGTGACTTACAAAGACTTTGGAGGACTGACAAAAAGGACGCTTACCACGCAGAATATGGTTATTCATGTATGGGCTATGAAGTAGCTGCCGCCCTTGGAGTAAAGATGGCTGATGAAGCTAGTGATGTCTATGCTGTAGTTGGTGATGCTAGTTTCCAAATGCTAAATAGTGAACTTTCCACAATTATTCAAGAAGGCAAAAAAGTATATATTTTAGTTTTCGACAATAGTGGTTTTGGATGTATAAACAACCTACAAATGAATCATGCTGTAGGAAGTTTAGCGACAGAGTTTAGAAAAAGAAATGGTCAAAGACCTGACGGTGGCCTATTAACAGCGGACTACACCAAGGTTGGAGAAGCTTATGGTTTTAAGGGTTATACAGTAAAGACCTTGGAGGAATTTAAGAAAGCCTTAGCTGACTCTAAAGATGTAGAAGAACCTGTATTAATAGATTTGAAAGTTATACCAAAAACTATGATTGATGGATATGAATCTTGGTGGAATGTAGGTGTAGCTGAAGTTGGTAAAAACGAGGAACAAGAAAAAGTTTACCAAGAAGTTGTTGAAGGAAGAAACGAAGCTAGAAAATATTAAAAGAAGAGGAGAAATATTATGACTATCAAATTTGCTTGCGCACCAATTGCATGGACTAACGACGACCTACCAGAACTTGGGAAAGAAAATACATTTGAACAATGTATCTCAGAGATGGCTCTTGCTGGCTATCAAGGAACAGAAGTTGGAAACAAATACCCAAGAGACCCAGAAGTTCTTAAATCCTACCTAGAACCAAGAAATCTAGAAGTAGCAAGTGCATGGTTTTCTGCATTCTTAACAACAAAACCATATGAAGAAACTAAGAAAGCCTTTATTGAACACAGAGACTTCCTCCATGCTATGGGAGCAAAAGTTATCGTTGTAGCTGAACAAGGTCATTCAATCCAAGGTCAAATGGATACACCAGTATTTAGCAAAAAACCTACATTCACTGATGAAGAATGGGATAGACTAGCTTGTGGCTTAAACAAACTAGGTGAACTTGCTCTAGAAAAAGGCATGAAGATAGTTTACCATCACCATATGGGAACAGGTGTTCAAACAACAGCAGAAGTTGAAAAATTAATGGAAATGACCGATCCTGAAAAAGTATTCTTACTCTATGATACAGGCCACCTAGTATTTTCAGGGGAAGACCCAATTGCCTTTTACAAAAAATTCTCAAAAAGAATTAAACACATCCACTTCAAAGATATAAGAGCTGAAAAACAAAAACAATCAAAAGAAGAAGAATGGTCATTCCTAAAATCTGTATTCCAAGGAACTTTCACAGTACCTTCAGATGGATGCATAGATTTTGAAACTATCATAGATATGATTCTTGAAGATGGCTATGAAGGATGGATCGTAGTAGAAGCAGAACAAGATCCAGCCCTAGCAAATCCATTCTTATATCATAAAAAAGCTAAAAACTTTATGGATATGTTAATAACCAATAAACTTATAGCTAAGAAATAATGGTGGACTTATGTTTTTTGTAATAGCGAGCTTCGCCATCATAGTTTGTCTTATAGGCTTTATCGCCTATAAGAAGACTATGGGCCAAGTAGATACATCATCATCTGAAGGATATTTCCTTGGAGGTAAATCATTAGCTGCCCCAGTAGTTGCTGGAACAATAATAATGACTAACCTTTCAACAGAACAAATAGTAGGACAGAATGGTCAGTCCTATGTTGCTGGAATGCAGGTAATGGCTTGGGAAGTAACAAGTGCTGTTGCTATAGCTCTTCTTGCAGCAGTTTTTCTTCCTAAATATTTTAGGTATGGTATAAATACAATTTCCGATTTTATAGAGATTAGATATGATACTGCAACAAAAAGAATAGTATCAATCCTCTTTATAATCACCTACATGGTATCATTCATGCCAGTTGTATTGTATTCTGGAGCCTTGGTATTTAATAAATTATTTAGGGTTGACCAACTTTTGGGTATTTCTCAGCTATCAGCAGTTACCCTAATGGTAATATTTATAGGAGTAGTTGGTGTCTTGTACCTATTTTTGGGAGGAATGACCCTATCAGCTTACTCAGATACTATTTACCAATTTGGTTTAATCATAGGTGGACTTGCCATACCATTTTTGGGATTGAAATTGTTAGGTGGTGGTTCCTTCCTATCAGGAATTGAACATGTAACTCAAAACACACCAGAATTGTTAAACTCAATAGGAGCGGTTGATTCAAAAATTGTTCCTTGGCCAACCTTGTTTACTGGAATGTTCTTTAACAATCTTTTCTTCTGGTGTACAAATCAAATGATAGTTCAAAAAGCCTTTGCAGCTAGAAATTTGAAAGAAGCACAAAAGGGAGCTTTAATAGTTGGAACCTTCAAAATATTTGGAGCCTTATTCCTAGTATTTCCTGGAGTAGTGGCAAGAAATATGTTTGGTGATCAATTCTTAAGCTTACAAGATGGCGCATATCCACAATTAGTAGTAGATGTCCTACCACAATGGGCTATGGGCTTATTTGGAGCAGTTATATTTGGTGCTATCCTATCATCATTTGCAGGAAGTCTATCATCAACATCAACACTTTTTGCCCTAGACTTCTATAAACCAATTATTAATAAACAAGCTACTGATAAACAGATGGCAAGGATTGGTAAAATAACAAATGTAAGCTTGGGTATAATTTCTATAATAGTTGCACCTTTTATTTCAAAAGCAGGCTCAGGCCTATACGCTTTCGTACAAGAATTTAACGGCCTATACAACATGCCACTATTAATAATGATTCTATGTGCCTTTTATTATAAAGAAGCTACTGCAATAGGAGCAAAAACTACAATGATATTCCATGTTGTTGTTTATGCCCTATCAAAAATTGTATTAAGAGATGTACATTTCTTATATGTATTAAGTGGTCTATTCTTTATAGATTTCCTAGTAATGATTGTAGTTAGTAAATTAACTTTTAAAGGAAAAGGTTTTAACTTGAGCGATTATTCGATTGCCCAGGAGGTAGAAGTAGAACCTTGGTCAAAGGTTACAATTTGCTCAATTATAATAACTTTAGTTGTTGTTGGAACATACTTGTTCTTCTCACCTATGGGAATTGCAAGTGTATAATAAATAAATAGAAAGAGGAGAAAAATTATGAAAAAATTAAATGTAGGTATTTTTGGAGCAGGAAGAATCGGTCAAATCCATGCAATGAACTTGGTAAACAATCCAAACATCAAAATTAAAAGGATTGTTGATCCATTCGCAGATAAGTTAAAAGACTTTGAAGAAAAAATCGGTATAAAATTAGAAACAGACCCTGAAGTTATCTTTAATGATGAAGAAATTGAAGCTGTATTAATCTGTACACCAACAGACACTCACGTTGACTATATAGTAAAATCAGCTGAAAAAGGCAAACACATCTTCTGTGAAAAACCAGTTTCTCTATCAGATGAAGAATCAATGAGAGCTTACAAGGCAGTAAAAGAAGCGGGAGTAAAATTCCAAATCGGTGTTAATAGAAGATATGATAGAAACTTCGCTTATGCCAAAAAATTAATTGATGATGGAAAAGTAGGAGAACTTGAATTAGTAAGAGTAGACTCAAGAGACCCTGAAGCTCCACCATTATCATATGTTAAATCTTCAGGTGGACTTTTCATGGACATGACAATTCATGATTTCGATATGGCAAGATTTTTGACAGGCAAAGAAGTTGTAGAAGTTTATACCCAAGCAACAGTTAAATGCAACAAAGAAATTGAAGGAATAGACGTAGATACAGCAATTATCAATCTAAGATTTGAAGATGATTCAATAGGTGTAATCCTAAATTCAAGAAGAGCTGCCTACGGTTACGATCAAAGAGTAGAAGCTTTTGGTTCAAAGGGAACTGCTATGGTTGAAAATGACCTAGAAGCTAATGTAATTTTTGCTGACAAGGACGGCTATCATGCACCAAATCCTGAATTCTTCTTCCTACAAAGATATACAGGAGCTTACAATGCAGAAATAAATGACTTTGCTGATGCAGTATTCAATGATAGAGAAACATCAGTAACAATTGAAGATGCAATCATGGCTCAAAGAATTGCTATAGCTGCCAAAGAATCTCTAGATTCTGGACAAGCAGTCAAAGTAAGGATGATTGACTAATGAGTGTAAAAAAGAAAATTCTAATAATAGCAGAAACAGGAATATCCGCAGAACTATTTAAAGAAAAATTTCAACACTTTATAGATATCTCAAAGTCATGCGCTTATGTTGAATTAACAAGCTTGAATGACTTTGTCGATAGGCTTAACAAGGAAAAATATACCCACATACTTGTAGCCCCTAACGCTCATATTTTGGAAAATCATATCAAGGAATACCTAAGAAGGGTAGATTCAACCGACACAAAAGTAGAACTAATATCTGAAACAGATTATCTAACTATGAATGTCGAAAGAATAATGCTCGACCAGCTATAAGGAGAAATCATGATAAAAATGGCATAAGAAAAGAAATTAGCCAAGATTTTATAGAAAGATTCTCAGAAAGTTTCAAAGATGAACTAAAAGAATTTGTAGCCTGCGTAAAAGAAAATAGAAAGCCAGAAATAACTGTCTATGATGGCACAGCAGTATCTCATATAGCCTACAAATGCAAGGAAAGCTTTGAAACAGGAAAATTGGTAGATATTGATTAACTTAAAAAGCAAATAGAATTAGTAAACTTACCGAATTAATTTTAATCCGAATGAAATATCGTTATTGAAGAAAGCTCCTCTGGGGCTTTTTTCAATTGTAAAACTTATAGGAGTCTTTGATATACTATGAGATTAAAAGAGATAATTTAATTCCTTGATTTATATTGACTTTTCTATGTATTATCATATATTAGCATAAATCGCAGATTTTTTAGGAGTTATTATGAATCATTACCTAACTGATGATAAGCCAAGCAAGGCCATTATCAAATTTTCCCTTCCTATGATTATAGGATCCTTCTTCCAACAAATTTATACTTTAGTAGATTCTGCTGTAGTTGGCAAATATGTGGGCGAAGCTGCTCTTGCTTCCATTGGAGCAAGCTTTGCCCTTACTACAATTTTTATTTGTATAGCTGTAGGTGGTGGGGCAGGAGCTTCGGTTCTTATAGCTAGATATTTTGGGTCAAGAGATTATAAAAGGATGAAGAGTGCCATTTTTACATCCATGCTTGCCTTCCTTATTATAGCCATAGGCCTTTCAGCCTTTGGCCTTATATTTTCTAGGAAATTAATGGCTATGCTAAATACTCCAGCTGATATTTTGGATATGTCAGTTGTTTATTTAGACATTTATTTTTATGGTCTAGCTTTTTTGTTTATGTACAATATTATCTCAGCCCTCTATCAGGCCCTTGGAGAATCCAGAATCCCCCTATACTTTTTGATTTTTTCTTCAGTATTGAATGTGATTTTGGATGTTTACATGGTTAGGGACTTAGCTTATGGCATAAAGGGAGCAGCCTATGCGACCCTCCTTGCCCAAGGTCTTTCAGCAATATTATCTTTTCTAGTATTTATTAGACATTTGAGAAAATTTGATGTCAATCCTGATAAGCTCTTTGACTTTAAGGAGCTTAGACTAATAAGAAGGCTAGCCCTTCCATCAATCTTGCAACAATCAACTGTAACTATAGGTCAGCTTCTCGTCCAAGCGGTTGTAAATTCTTTCGGCGTAGAAAGTCTTGCGGGATTTTCGGCTGCCATTAGGGTAGAAAGCCTGATTATTGTACCGATAACAAGCCTCGGTAATGCAATTTCTTCTTATAGTTCGCAAAATGTTGGAGCAAGAAAGCTAGATAGGATAGGAAAAGGGCTTAGGGCATCCCTAATACTGCTTGTAGGCTATTGCCTTTTAGTCTTTATAATCCTTAGGACAAATTACTCAGCTATAACAGCCTTCTTTATGAATGAGAACTCATCTGAGCTTGCCATAAGGACTGCCGACTCCTATCTTAAATTTATAGCCTTTTTCTTTATCCTAGTAGGAGGCAAGCACTGTGTTGACGGCGTTCTAAGGGGAGTGGGAGATGTGAGAGTTTTTACCCTAGCTAATATAGTTAACCTATCCCTAAGAGTATTTCTTTCAATGACCCTTGCCCATAAGATAGGTATTTCCATGGTCTGGTATGCAGTACCAATAGGCTGGTTTTCAAATCTAGTAATTTCTTCTATTTATTACGAAAAAATAAGAAAAGACTCTTACAAGTTAATATTTTAATAAAGGATTGCCCTTAATCAATAAGCCATTAATTAAAAATGAACTGACCTTAAAAGTTAGCCCAAAAACTAACAAACAAGATCAGTTCATTTTCATATTTTTAAGTTATTTACTAATATCAGTAGAATTTTTCTTAATAAATTCATCTATTTTTTTGAAATAGTCCTTGTCAGCATAGACTGAATCAGCATGACGAAAGCCTTGGATGATTAATTTCTCCTTAACTCCCTTTTTTATAGCAAACATTTCATCGGTCATCTCTTTTGGGATGAAGTCATCACCAGTAGTATGGATAAACATTATAGGGACTTTGGCTTTGGCTACTTGGTCTATGGGCCTAATCTTTTTTAGGTCGATACCAGCCTTAATTTTTGCCATGGTGTTTGCCATATTTAAGACTGGAAAGCTTGGAAGTTTAAATCTTAGCTTTAATTCCTTGGAGAATATCTCCCACACAGAGCTATAACCGCAATCGTCAATAATTGATGTAATATTCTTTGGTAAATCAAAGCCTGAAGCATTTAGGACTGTGGCTGCTCCCATGGAAGTACCATGGAGGCTAATTTGGGCTTTTGGATTTTCCTTTATAATGTAAGCTACAAAATTCATCAAGTCTTCACTATCCCTACCACCCATGCCTATATATTTTCCTTGGCTAGGCTTATGACCTCGCAAGCTATAGGTTAGGACATTGTAGCCTAACTCGTAAAAGTTTGCAGCAAGGATTTGGGCCTTCTTTTCGCTGGATTGGTAGCCATGAACAACTATAATCCACTTATCCGTCTTTTGGGCTTGCTTAAAGATGTGTCCGTAGAGGGTCAAGTCATCCTTAGTCTTTACCTTTATATCGCGAGTTAGCTCTCTTACATCTACTAGCCATTCATCCCTCTTATTCTCCAATTCTTTCTTTCGCTTTTCCTTTATATCTTCATAAACTGTAGGGTTTTTCTTCTTGGGCCTATTCTTTCCGCCAGCATTTGCTACAAGGGCGTAGTTTACAAAATAAGAACCCACAAAATAAGTCGTTCCTATTATAAGAAATAGGCAAGCGACAATAATTCTTTTCCAATATTTTTTAATAAATTTCATAATCACCTCGTTTTTAAAACTAGATGAATATACTTTATATTTTAATTTCCAAAAGTCAATAAATTATAGGACGAATTGAGCTATACATTTGGAAATCTTAATTATATCGACGTTAGACCTAAAATCGAAGCTTAGCTTGCTTCCATCAGTAAAGGCGAGGATAAGTTCGCTATCTATATCGAGAAGACCTGCACTTTCTACTCCGAAATATTGAACTTTAGAATAAGGGTAGGAAATGTAGGATTTTTTCTTTCCTGTTATTCCCTGAACATTTACAACAAGAATCCTTTTTGTAGTAAAAATAACCTGATCTCTTATAGTTTCAAAAGCTTGAACCATATCCTCACCGCCAACAAGAAAGTCCAAGACTTCCTTTCTAACTTTGCTAAGGTCAATTTGTTTGAGGTTAAATGTATTGGAATCTCCGATAATTCCGCTTCCTATTACTGGCATAATTTCTCCTTTTTTCTTTGATTATAACATTTATTTATCTATTAACAAAAAAAACTCGAGCCTAAGCCCGAGCCTTGTTTGTAATTAGATTAATTTTTTAACTTCTTCTAGAGCCTTATCGAAGTCAACCTCGTTAGTAACTTCAGGAACATATTCTACATATTGGATAATTCCTTCTTTATCTACGATTACTACTCCCCTTGTCAAAAGCTTTAGCTCATCAATCAAGAAGCCGTACTTGTAACCGAATTCTCTTTCCTTGTAGTCAGAAACCATTTCAAGGTTTTTGATATCTTCGTTAGAGCAAAATCTTGCTTGAGCAAAAGGTAGGTCTTCTGTGATAGTAACAATTACTATATCATCAGATAATTCTAGGGCATCCTTGTTGAATTTCTTAGCTTGAAGAGCACATACACTTGTATCAAGTGAAGGTGCTACTGAATAAACAACAAGCTTTCCCTTCAAATCTTCTGAGTTGAAATCAGAAAGGTCATTCTTTGTTGCTGTAAAAGCTTCTGCCTTATCTCCCTTTTTAACTTGTGTACCTAATAAATTTATTTTATTTCCTGCAAATGTTATATTCATAATTCCTCCTAAAAATATCTTTTTACAAAATTATTATACCCAAATAATGTTAAAAAAGTACCCTAAATTTAAAAATTCTAATAATTTATCTTATAAATTACTTTGCTAGCTCTTTGCCTATTCTAAGTGGTTGTGAAATTTCACTTAGCATGTAAAAAATTCCTATCTCCGACACAAATCCCTAAAATTCAAGCTTAATTGACTTAGAAGACTAGGGATGCTATCATATAATTGTAAGAAAAAAATATGTATTGAGGAGGATACACATGAAAGAAAAAATTCAAAGATTTGGTGGAGCGATGTTCACACCTGTTATGCTTTTTGCAGTCAGTGCTCTACTAATAGGCTTTGGAATCCTTTTTACAACTGAAGTAATTATGGGTCCAATAGCTAGTGAAGGAACACTGTGGTTTGGATTTTGGGATATGATTCTATCCGGAGCCTGGGTAGTATTTAATCAATTACCATTATTATTTGCAATAGCTCTTCCAATAGGACTTGCCAAGAAGCAAAATGCCAGAGCGAGCATGGAAGCTTTTGTTATCTACCTAGTTTTCTTAAACTATGTATCAACAATTCTAAAACATTGGGGAGGAAGTTTTGGAGTAGATTTCACCCAAGAGGTGGGCGGAGCAAGCGGTCTTGCTATGATTGCAAATATCAAGACCCTAGATATGGGAATGATGGGAGCCCTTTTAATATCTGGCATCGCTATTTACCTACACAACAAATTTTTCGATACTAGACTTCCAGAAGCCTTGGGAGTATTTAAGGGTTCAGCCTTTGTTTTGGGAGTTGGCTTTATAGTAATGATACCTGTGGCTTTCCTAGCGGTATTGATTTGGCCTAAGGTTCAAGCTGGAATGAATATCTTTAGGGATGTGATTCTAAACTCTGGAACAGCTGGTGTTGGAATATTTGTTCTTTTGGAAAGACTCTTGATTCCCTTTGGTCTTCACCACTTGTTGTATGCACCAATGTTTTATGATAGCTTGGTTGTTCCTGGAGGAATTTATGCTTATTGGGCACAAAATCTTCCACAAATCGCAAAAGCAGCTGGCTCTCTAAAGGAAATTGCACCTTATGCCCAATTAACTGCAACAGGTTGGTCTAAGATATTCGGCTGTGTCGGTGTTGGACTTGCCTTCTACAAGACAGCCCTTCCAGAAAACAAAAAGAAAATTGCAGGACTTATGATTCCGGTAGTCCTTACTGCAGTCCTCAGTGGAGTTACAGAACCAATAGAATTTACTTTCTTGTTTATCGCTCCTCAATTATTCGTAGTTCACGCAATCCTCGCAGCTATCTTGGCTATGGTCATGAATATATTCGGTGTTGTAGGAATATATTCTGGAGGAGTTATAGAGATGGCATCCCTAAACTGGATACCTCTTGGTGCTCATCACTGGAAGACCTACCTAATCATGTTAGTAATCGGTCTTATTGCAATAGCAGTTTGGTATTTTGTATTTAGCTTCCTTATAGTTAAGTTTAACTTCCAAACACCAGGCAGAACTGCTTCAGAGGACTCTAACAAGCTTTATACAAAGAAAGACTACAAGGCTAAAAAGCAAAAAGAAGGAACAGAAGGAAAAATCGTAAAAGAAGCAGATAAGTTTGAGTTAATGGCTGACGAAATCCTAGCAGGCCTTGGTGGTAAGGAAAATATCAAAGACTTTACTAATTGCGTAACAAGACTTAGAGTTAACGTGATTGACCCAGAAAAAGTAGCTGACGATTCTTATTTCAGGGAAATAGGAACCTATGGAATTGCTAAAAGCGGAAATTCTGTCCATGTAATAGTTGGAATGGATATCCAATATGTAGCAGACGCCTTTGGCGAATTAGTATAAATAGAAAAGAAAAGATAGAAAAGAATAAAAGAAAAATTTAGCAAAAGAAGGAGAAAATTATGACACAAAAACATTCAATCGTAATCGCAGGTGGTGGATCAACATTTACACCAGGAATTATCGGCATGCTCTTGGATAATCTCGACAGATTTCCACTAAGATCAGTTAAGTTATATGATAATGACTCACAAAGACAAGAAATAATAGGTAAGGCCCTTGAAATATTTATAAAGGAAAGACATCCAGAAATTAAATTCACTTATACAACAGATCCTAAGGAAGGCTTTAGCGATGTTGATTTCGTTCTTGCCCAACTAAGGGTTGGTAAGTATGAAATGCGTGATAGGGATGAGAAAGTTCCATTAAAACATGGCTGTATAGGTCAAGAAACATGCGGACCAGGTGGAATGAGCTATGGTATGCGTTCAATCGGTGGAGTTCTAGAAATCCTAGACTATATGGAAGAATACTCACCAGATGCTTGGATGCTTAACTACTCAAATCCAGCTGCAATCGTTGCAGAAGCTACAAGAAGATTAAGACCAAACTCAAAAATCATCAACATCTGCGATATGCCAATCGATCTAATGTATAAGATGGCAGATATGGTAGGACTTAAAGAATGGCAAGAGCTTGACTTCTCTTATTATGGTCTAAACCACTTCGGTTGGTTTACAGCGATTTCTGACAAAGAGGGTAATGACCTTATGCCTCAAATCAAAAAGCACGTTTCAGTTAATGGCTTTGCTGATGGAATAGGAACAGCTCAACACCTTGATCCATCATGGGTAGAAACCTTCACCAAGGCAAAAGACGTTTATGCCCTAGACCCAGCAACAATTCCAAATACCTACCTCAAATACTACTTCTACCCAGACTTTGTATTGGAGCATACCGATCCAAAACACACAAGAGTAGATGAAGTAAGAGAAGGAAGAGAAAAACAAGTCTTTGGTTTCTGTCAAGATATAATCGATAAGGGAACAGCAGAAGGAGTTGAAATAGAACTTGACGCTCACGCAACCTACATCGTAGACCTTGCCATTGCCCTTGCTGAAAACACAAAGGAAAGATTCCTACTTATAGTTGAAAACAATGGGGCAATTCCAAACTTCGACCCAACAGCAATGGTAGAAATTCCTTGCCTAGTTGGTAAAAATGGAATCGAAAAAATCAACCAAGGCCCAATTCCACAATTCCAAAAAGGACTAATGGAACAACAAGTTTCAGTAGAAAAACTCGTAGTAGAAGCTTGGATTGAAGGAAGCTACCTAAAGATGTGGCAAGCCCTAACCCTTTCACAAACAGTACCAAGTGCAAAAGTTGCGAGGGAACTTCTTGATGATTTAATAGAAGCAAACAAGGGTTACTGGCCAGAACTAAACTAATAGTAAATATATAATATTAAAAATCTCTACTTGGCGTATAGTATGCTTAGTAGAGATTTTTTAGTGGAAAAATTTATATATAAGTTTAACAATAGGGGTGATACTATCAGTTTAGAAAAATTAATAAGGGATAATGAACACAAATTTACCCAGACAGACTATGTGATAGCCAATGAAATATTACAAAGAGGTCTTGCCTATTCGCTAACCATCAATGAATTTGCAGGAATTTGTTACACATCGAGGACTTCTGTCCTAAGATTTGCCAAAAAGCTGGGCTTTAATGGTTACAATGACTTAAAATATTATATATTAAACGAAAAGATTGACATTGTAACATCAACTTCAAGCAAAAAAGACCTAAAGTTAGAGCAAACTTACCAAAAACTAGAAACGAGCAAAAGAGCCTTTATCTACGGAAATGGAGCCTATGAAAATATAATAAAGGATTCCATAAAAAGGTTTCTCTTTGACGTAGGCATCCTCGCTGAAAGCTACGCTGGGGCTGAGGAGATAGTTGCCTTTGACAAAAAAATGCTAGAAGATAGTTTGGTTATCATAGTCGACTTTTCCAATGATAAAAGAAGCGAAGAACTTATGTTTCAAATTGCAAGCATAAACTGTGGCAAAATTATAATAGGAAGCGAATATAGGTCTATGACAAAAAGTGATTACAATATATTCTTGAAAGAAGAAAATAGAAAATTAAGATTGATCAGTCCCTACATCTTAGAATTGGAAAAGTTTTTTACTGGATTTATAGAAAGGCATAGCCATGATATTGATGAATTTAATTAGGGAAAACTATTCTAAGCTCAACAAAAATGATCTTAGAATATATTCCTACATAGTACAAAACAAAAGCGAGGCCAATGAGCTTTCCATTAATGAACTTGCCGATAAACTTGACCTAAGCACAAGTTCCATCATGACCTTTACCAAAAAGTTGGGACTTGAAGGCTATAGCGAACTAAGATATCTAATCAAGTGGAGCGAGGAAGAAATCCAGGGCTCTTCTTTCGATGACAATGAGATAGAATATACCAAAAATGACATCAACCTAACTATGACTATGATGTCTTCTCTAAACCTTGATGGACTCTTTGAAAGCCTAAATGAGGCGGAAAGGATCTTCGTAATAGGCAATGGCTATGTCCAACACAATGTAGCAGAAGAACTCAAAAGAAACTTCCTAAATGTTGGAAAAATCGTAAATATCATAGACCAAGCCAGCGACTACGAACAATATGTAGATATGATTGGCGAAGGAGACGTCCTCTTTGTCCTATCCTTTAGGGGAGAGAACAAGAGCTTAATAGACTTTTTAGATAGGCTTGATAAAAACGTGGTCATAGCATCCATAACCAAACTATCCAACAACACCATATCCCACAGGTCTGATTACAACATAGCCTTCGTCACTCACGAAGTCTTTGACTTCAACCAAAGGATGAAGATATCGCCGATTTCTCAATACTATGTAGTAATAGACTTTATAATCCTAAAATATCTTTCATTCATAGAAAGAAAAGTAAGAAGCAAAAAAAGAAAAGCACAAAGACCATCAAGTCAAGAAATATAAGTAATTTACTTGACAATAAAGCATAATACATGTAAAATATTTAAAGATTGGCATAGATTGCCAATTATTTAATTATAAAAGAAAAGGAGGTGCATTATGCCTACAATCAATCAACTTGTTAGAAAAGGTAGAAAAAGCGAAAAATCTAAATCAGATACACCAGCTTTAGGTTACAACTACAACACACTTAAAAGTAGAATTACACCAAACCAATCACCACAAAAACGTGGAGTTTGTACATCTGTAAGAACTGTAACACCTAAAAAGCCAAACTCAGCGTTAAGAAAAATTGCCAGAGTTAGACTTACAAACGGAGCTGAAGTACTATCTTACATTCCAGGAATTGGACACAATCTTCAAGAACACAGCGTTGTATTAATTAGAGGTGGAAGAGTAAAGGACCTTCCAGGTGTTAGATACCACATCATCAGAGGTACTCTAGATACAGCAGGAGTTGACGGAAGAAAACAAGGAAGATCTAAGTACGGAGCTAAAAAAGCTTAGTATTTAGCAAAATAAGTGCATAATGTACCTATTTATATACAAGGTATATGTGCACACTAACGATTACTTTGTAATCGAGTACTCAAGATATTACACATAATTGGTAAAGGAGGGAAGAAAAGTGTCAAGAAAAGGACATATACCAAAAAGAGAGGTAATGCCTGATGCTAAGTACAACGATAGAGTTGTTACTAAGCTAATCAATAACGTAATGTTAGATGGTAAAAAAGGCCTTGCTACAAGAATAGTTTATGAAGCTTTTGATATCGTTAATGAAACAACAGGTAACGATGCCTTAGAAGTATTCTATCAAGCTATGGAAAATATAATGCCAACACTAGAAGTAAAAGCCAGAAGAATTGGTGGTGCTAACTACCAAGTGCCAATGGAAGTAAGACCAGAAAGAAGACAAACACTTGCTCTTAGATGGTTAGTTAACTTCGCAAGAGCACGTGGCGAAAAAACTATGGTAGAAAGATTATCTAAAGAAATATTAGATGCTTCAAACAACGCTGGTGCAGCAGTAAGAAGAAAAGAAGAAATGCACAGAGCAGCAGAAGCAAACAAAGCTTTCGCACACTATAGATACTAGAAATAGGGGGACAAATGAAAAGAGACGTCTCATTAAAGGACACCAGAAACATAGGTATCATGGCCCATATAGATGCTGGTAAAACAACTGTAACAGAAAGAATGTTATACTATACCGGAAAAATCTATAAAATTGGAGATACTCATGATGGTACCGCAGTAATGGACTCCATGGAACAAGAAAAAGAGCGTGGAATCACAATCGGTTCTGCTGCTACAACTTGTTATTGGAACAACAACAGAATCAACATCATAGACACTCCTGGCCACGTGGACTTTACTGTAGAAGTAGAAAGATCACTAAGGGTACTAGATGGCGCAGTTGCACTATTTGATGCAAAAAGCGGTGTAGAACCTCAATCAGAAACAGTTTGGAGACAAGCTGACAAGTACGACATTCCAAGAATTTGTTTCATTAACAAAATGGATGCTACTGGTGCTGACTTCTTCATGGCTGTTGATACTATTAAAGATAAACTAAAAGCAAACGCAGTTCCAATAGAAATTCCAATAGGTGCAGAGCAACAATTCGAAGGAGTAATTGATCTTGTAACTATGGAATCTGTAACCTACAACACGGAAGACCTTGGAGCTCACCCAATCAAAGGTGAAATTCCAGCAAACCTAGTAGATCTTGCAGAAGAATACAGAGCTAACCTACTTGAAGAACTTTCAGAAATTGATGATAACATCATGATGAAATACCTTGAAGGCGAAGAAGTATCTGTAGAAGAAATCAATGCTGCAATTAGAAAAGGAACTATAGAAAAGAAAATATTCCCATGTCTATGTGGATCAGCTTACAAGAATAAGGGAGTACAAGCCCTTCTTGATGCTATCGTAGAATTTATGCCAAGCCCACTAGATATACCAGCAATCCAAGGAACTGACCCTAAAGATGACTCAGTAATCCTAGAAAGACACCCTGGAGATGAGCAACCACTATCAGCTCTAGCCTTCAAGGTAGTAACAGATCCATATGTAGGTAAACTAATCTATGTAAGAATCTACTCTGGTACAATCGAATCAGGCTCATACATCTACAACGCAACTAAAGGAAAAAGGGAAAGAGTTGGACGTATCATGCAAATGCACTCCAACAAACAACAAGAAATCGAAACAGGTTTCTCTGGAGATATCGTAGCCCTACTAGGACTTAAAGATACAACAACTGGAGATAGCTTATGCGATCAAGATAACCCAATAATCCTTGAAAACATGGAATTCCCAGACCCAGTAATCTCAGTTGCTATTGAACCAAAAACAAGAGCATCTCAAGATAAAATGATTGTAGGTCTTCAAAAACTTGCAGAAGAAGATCCAACCTTCCAAACAAAATCAGACGAAGAAACAGGTCAAACAATCATCTCAGGAATGGGAGAGCTTCACCTTGAAGTAATCGTAGACAGACTTCTAAGAGAATTCAAAGTAGAAGCAAACATCGGTAACCCACAAGTAGCTTACAGAGAATCAATCACCAAAGAAGCAGAAGCACAAGGTAAGTTTGTAAGACAATCAGGTGGTTCTGGTCAATATGGTGATGTTATACTTCAAGTTATGCCAGGCAAGGAAGGCGAAGGAATTACCTTCGAATCTAAGATTGTCGGTGGTGCTGTACCAAAAGAATACATCAAGCCAGTAGAAGCAGGTGTAAGAGAAGCAGCTCTAAGCGGAATCCTTGGTGGCTACCCAATGGTAGACATCCATGTAATCCTAGTAGATGGTTCTTACCACGAAGTCGACTCATCAGAAGTTGCCTTCCACGTTGCAGGAAGCATGGGCTTTAAAAACGCAGTAGCAAAAGCTGGCCCAATCCTACTAGAACCACTAGAAAAAGTAGAAATTACAACTCCAGACGAATACCTCGGAGATGTAATGGGCGATATTTCATCAAGAAGAGGAAAGATTGACGGAATGAATCCAAAAGATGGAATTCACGTTCTAGATGCCTTCATTCCACTATCAGAAATGTTCGGATATGCAACAGACCTAAGAAGTAAAACTCAAGGTAGAGCAACATACTCTATGCAATTCGACCACTATGCACAAGTTCCAGAATCTGTAAAAGAACAAGTATTAGACAAATAATAATATAGGAGAATAAAATGAGCAAACAAACATTTGAAAGAGTAAAACCACATATTAATATTGGTACAAT